>CAZALL010000182.1:0-3594 GCA_964485955.1 uncultured Treponema sp.
ATAACATTGAATTGACACTTGGTCAGGGTGGACAGCTTGTTCGTTCTGCTGGTGCAAGTGCTCTTGTTGCAGCTAAAGAAGGTGAGTATGTAACAATCAAACTTCCTTCTGGAGAACTTCGCCGTATTAACGGAAAATGCTATGCAACAATCGGTGTTGTAGGTAACGAAGATCGTATGAATACTCAGCTGGGTAAAGCTGGTCGTGCACGCTGGAGAGGTATTCGCCCAACAGTACGTGGTATGGCTATGAACCCTGTTGATCATCCGCTTGGTGGTGGTGAAGGTGCCGGTAAGGGACGTAACCCAGTTACTCCTTGGGGCCAGCCATGTAAGGGCTATAAGACTCGTAATAAGAGAAAGACTTCTAGCCGTTTCATTATCAGCCGCCGCAAGAAGTAGCGTAGGAGTTTACAGTGTCTAGATCTGTTAAAAAAGGACCTTTTGTAGACAAGAATCTTTACAAAAAGGTAACTGAAATGAACAAAGCAGCTGACAGAAAAATGATTAAAACATATTCTCGCTGCTCAACAATAATCCCAGAAATGGTAGGTAATACTATTTCTGTGCATAATGGTAAATCATGGATTCCTGTATATGTTACAGAAAATCTCGTAGGTCACAAGCTTGGCGAGTTTGCTCCAACACGTACATTTAAGGGCCATGGTGGTGATAAAGCCGCAGGTAAGAACTAAGGGTGAGTAAAATGACAGAAAATACAGGTTTCAAAGCCACAACAAAGTTCCTCATTGCATCACCAACAAAGGTTCGTCCTGTTGCTAATGTAATCAAACAGAAGTCTTGTTCAGAAGCAATGGCTATTCTTGCTAATATGCCTCAGAAAGGTGCAAAACTTATCAGTGGAACATTAAAGTCTGCTGTTTCAAACGCACTTTACAAGAACAAGAAACTTGATGAAGACATGCTTTATGTTAAGGAAATTCGCATTGACGAAGGTCCAAGACTTAAGAGAGTATGGTTCCGCGCTCGCGGCCGTGCTGATCAGCTTTTAAAGCGCATGTGTCATATTACTGTAGTCGTTGACGAAAAGGCGGGTAAATAAGATGGGTCAGAAAGTTAATCCTATTGGTTTACGCCTTGGCGTAAACAAGACATGGCAGTCTCGCTGGTATGCAGATCCACGTGAATATGCAGACCTCGTTCTTGAAGATATTAAAATTAGAAAGATGGTAAATGATCTTCCAGAATGTAAAAATGCAGATATTGCTGAAATTGAAATCGTACGTCACCCACAGCGTGTTACAATCGTAATTCATACAGCACGTCCAGGTGTGATTATTGGTTTGAAGGGTGCTAATATCGAAAAGATCAGCACAGAAATTCAGAAGCAGTTGACTAAGAAAGTTCAGATTAAAATTAAGGAAATCAAACGTGCTGAAATCAACGCTTCTCTTATCGCACAGAATGTTGCTCGTCAGCTTCAGGGTCGCGGTTCATTCCGTAAGGCTTTAAAGCAGGCTTCTGCAAATGCTATGAAGAACGGTGCTCAGGGTATTAAAATCCGTCTTGCCGGTCGTCTTGGTGGAGCAGAAATGAAGCGTACAGAAGAGCATAAGGAAGGACGTGTTCCTCTTCATACTCTCCGTGCTGATATTGATTACAGTACATACGTAGCTCTTACATCTTACGGCAAAATTGGCGTAAAAGTATGGGTTTACAATGGAATGAACTATGGTCATGATCGTAAAGATGATGATACACAGGTTACTTCTAAGAGACCACGTCGCGAACGCTCTGGCGAACGCAAAGAAAGAGCTCCACGTGCTGCAAAAACTGAAGGAGATAAAGTAGAAAATGCTTAGTCCTAAAAGAGTAATCCACCGCAAAGTACAGCGCGGTAGAGAAAAGGGTTTTGCAACTCGCGACAACAATATTGATTTTGGTCAGATTGCTCTTGTAGCACTTGAACCAACTTGGCTTAATGCTAAGCATATTGAAGCAGCTCGTGTTGCTATTAACCGCTGTATTGACCGTAAAGGTTCAATGTGGACACGTGTGTTCCCAGATAAGCCTATTACAAAGAGACCTGCTGAAACTCGTATGGGTAAAGGTAAAGGTTCTCCAGAGTTCTGGGCTGCAGTTATTAAACCAGGTATGATCCTTTTTGAAATTGGTGATGTTGATCTTAAACTTGCCGAAAAGGCTCTTGGTCTTGCAGCTGCAAAACTGCCAATTAAAACAAAAGTGGCTTTCCGCCCAACAGTAGAGTAAGGAGTAGAAAATGGCTGATTCAAAATCAAAGAAAACTGACAAAGGCCTTTCTATTGCTGAATTAACAACAAAGCGGAATGACCTTAAAAAGAAGTACATGGATCTTAGATTCCAGGCAATCGTAGGCCATGTAGATAATCCTATGCAGAAGCGTACAATGCGTCGCGAAATCGCACGTCTGAATACACTTATTAGACAGCATGAACTTGCAGAAGCAAAAAAAGCTGTTGAAGCTGCATTAAATAAGTAGGAGCTGACCCGTGGAAAACCAGGAAGTTCAGAAAAAGGCTGCTAAACGTTCCTTCGTAGGAATCGTTACTAGCGACAAAATGGATAAAACCATTGTTGTTACAATCCAGTCTAAAAAGATGGATCGTCTTTATAAGAAATACGTTACACGGACCAAGAAGTGTAAGGCTCATGATGAAGCAAATGATGCTCACATCGGAGATACAGTACGCATAGTCGAATGTAGACCTCTCAGCAAAGATAAGTGCTGGCGTCTTGATCAGATTATTGAACGTGCTAAATAAGGTAAAGGAGTAACAGTATGCTACAAATGCAGTCAAATCTGGTAGTTGCAGATAACTCCGGAGCTAAATTAGTACAGTGTATTAAAGTACTTGGTGGATCTCATCGCCGTTACGCTGGTATTGGTGATATTGTCGTGGTAGCTGTTAAGGAAGCAATTCCTACATCTACAATTAAGGAAGGTTCAGTAGCAAAAGCTGTTATCGTACGCGTTGCTAAAGAATATCGCCGTGCTGACGGTACATATATCCGTTTTGATGATAATGCTTGCGTTCTCATTGATGCTGATAAAAACCCAAAAGGTAAGCGTATTTTTGGACCTGTTGCTCGTGAGCTTAGAGATATGGATTTTATGAAGATCGTATCACTCGCTCCTGAGGTTCTTTAAGGAGATTTGAAGAGTATGAATCAGAAATTCAAGATCCGTAAGGATGACAACGTAGAAGTAATTGCCGGAAAAGATAAGGGTAAGCGCGGAACTGTTGCACGTGTTTTTACAAAAAACGGTAAGGCTCGTGTTATTGTTAGCGGTGTAAACCTTGTAAAAAAAGCAATTAAAAGAAGAAGCCAGCAGGATGCAGGCGGTATCGCTGAAGTAGAAGCTCCTCTGGATATATCAAATGTTGCAATCGTTTGTAAAAAATGCGGTGTAACAAGAATCGGATACAAACTTGACGCAGACAAGAAAATTCGTGTTTGCCGCAAGTGTGGAGAAAAACTGTAATGGATAATTACGTACCACGGCTTAAGAAAGTCTATAACGAAAAGATTGCCCCTGAACTCTTTAAGGAGTTGGGTTATACATCCAAGATGCAGATTCCAGCAATCAAAA
>CAZALL010000183.1:0-3538 GCA_964485955.1 uncultured Treponema sp.
TGATCAAAAATAGGATTTGATACAGGAATTGAAACTTTTTTTCCGTCAGAAGCATAGGCTGTTTCAAGATCCCCTACACCACCGTCAATTAAAATCTTAAGTGAAGAAGTAGAAAGATTTTTCTTAAAAATATTAAACAATGTATCAGTTATATCTTTTGTGTCTGAACTGTAATCGATAGAAGCAAGTGCATCTTCAAAACGCTGGGCATAATCATTGTCACTTAGAATATTTTTCTGTTTAAACTTCTTGGCAATCTGATACCAGATGGCAAAAATTCCTGCAACCACGATAGCAAAGAGGAAAAGTACCAGAGCAGGATATTTTTTTCCAAGCCAGATCCAAAGCCCCGTAAACACAATACCTGCAATAAGCGAAGGAATTGCATATTTTAAAAGAAAGCGTAAAAATCCACGGGCAATAGACTTAAAGTCAGAAATAGAATCCATTGTAGAAGCTTTTACAAAAATAAGTACTTCAAAAATAAATGCAACCGTAACAAGAGAGTTTAACATAGGCTGCATAGTACTTACTTTTGTAATAATTCCGTATGAAATAAAGAAAACAAGAACTGCAACTGTATTCATTCTAAGACGCTGACGGTCAAGACGATTTTTTGTACGCTCTGAACGAACTATTACAGAAATAATTCCAATAAGTGGGAATATTCCGTAATAAATAATTTCGTAAAGTTCATACCAGTTTAAGTCTACAAATTCTTTTAACGGATAAGAGAAAACAGAATAAGAGTCAACTTTTACACCAAGAGCGGAAGAATAAGTAATTACTTTTACTGTTTCTGGATGAATAAATAAAACTGCAGCGGCTATAGCAAAAATAAATTTAAATACAGTCAAAGCTGGATTTTTTCTAAAGTCAGGTGCACTCATCAGATAAGCCCAGACGTCAACAGAGTACCATGCAAGAATTATAAAGAAAGCATGAGACATCAGTTTGGCAAGCTGAGGAGAAGCATACATAAAGCACAATAGTTCAAGTGCCTGAAGACCACATACTGCAGCAAGGAAAAGTATTAAGTTTACAAGTTTATTATTTGACTTTACTTCTGTATTTGAAGAATCAACATGAAAAGAATACCATACCAGTACACCGCAGAGGATTGCGTTAATAATTACATATATCATACTTTACCCCTGTACCTTGGCGATCATCATTGTAACGTCGTCGCGAAGTTTCTTATTACCGTTGTATGTCATTACGAGATCTACAACTTCATCAATAAATTCCTGAGGATGTTTTGAAGCAGCGTGCTTAATTGTTTCTTCATAAAGTTCTGTGTCCCCAAGTTCAACACCGCTGTCATCCATAACTTCAGAAACACCATCGGAAGCCATAAGAATAACGTCTCCGCGGAAAAGTTTCTGTTCAGCAGGTTTTAGTTCAGTTGCATCAATATCAATAATACCTACAACAGAACAATTTGAAGTAAGAGGCTTAATTTTATATCCGTCAGGTGCTTTTGTAATAATTAAAGGGTCAGACATTGAAGCATTTATATATTTAATTGTCATAGCTTCTGTATCAACAATACCAATAAAAAGTACTGTATATTTATCCTGAAGTTTCATTCCTTTAATGGCCTTATCTACAGCTTTAATCATTGCAGGAAGATCATCTTTGTCATCAAGAATTTTAACTGTATTCATTACAAGACCCATTACCAGGGCAGCAGCAAGACCTTTACCAGAAACATCTCCAAGCATAAGAAGTGCCTTATGGTCATTTATAGGAATTACATTGTAATAGTCTCCCGAAACATTTACGAGAGGACGGAAATACGCTGCAACTTCAAGACCTTTAATGTCAGGCATTTTTGGCGGAAGGAATGAACGCTGAGTATCTGCAAGCTGTTCCCACTCTTTTGAAAGAGAAGCAATTTCTGAAAGGTCAGTAATTGTTTTTGTCCTGTTCTGGAAGCGGCAGTATTCTTCAAAAAGTTTCTGATAAATTACAGCGTCAAAGAGCCTTGTATAACGGCAGAAAACATAAAGATGATGCCTATTGTTTGAAAGGAAAAATCCGCGGGCATTTTTTGAACTGGTCAAAATACCAAGTTCTTCACCAATAAAGAAATATCCATTCTGCCATGAAGCTGGGAAATTTGAAGCCAAAGTTTCCATTGTTGTTTTAGAAGAAGTAATTCTGTTAGGGCTGTTATACAATACATAATTCTTTTCTGAATCAACATAAAGAACAGCACAGTCTCCCTTCTTTTCTAAAATATTTTCTATAAGAAGATAGAAATCATCCAGAGAATAACAGAAACGTAGTTTTTCAATAAAATCAGAAATAAGGGCTGTTTCTCCAGAATAAAGAACTTCTTCCTCAATGGCTGTATTAGCATAATTTGTAATTCTTGAACCAATTATCATTAATGTACAGAATACAAATGCACTTGTAATCCATGAAAAAGCTACATAATACTTGTTTCCCTGTGCAGGCGGAATTAAAAACGCAGCAAGTACCAAAAGCAGAACTGTAATAACACAGTCTGTAATTATAAGTACAGTACGTCTTCGGGCTTTATACATAGGCACCTCTTTACAAAAAATTTACGATTGTTTGTCTTTTAATTATAACATATTATCGGAATATGGGGAAAAAAAATTGGAGTTTTTAACAAATTTGTATAAAAGTGGAATTTTTACTAAAAAAAATCCCGGAGAGTGTCCGGGATAAAAAAATATTTAAAAAGCAAATTTTATTTTAAATGCGAAAGCGGTATCTGCTCTGGAGTCTTTACAGGCTTTTCAATTTCCTGAAACTGTTCGAGAAGCTTCTGCTGTTCGCGACTTAATTTTGAAGGTGCTACAACATGAATCTGTATGTAAAGGTCGCCTTTTTTTGATGAACCTGTTACAGGAACTCCTTCATTTCTTATGCGAAGAAGTTTTCCATGCCATGTTCCTGCAGGAATTTTTATACTGATTTCCCTGTTGTCAAGATTTTTTATTGTTATGTCTGCACCTAAAATTGCCTGAGTAAAACTGATTGGAACTGCACAGTAAAGATCGTCTCCGTTACGTTCAAAGAACATGTCATTTTTAACATGAACTATGACAATAAGATCTCCTGGTTCTCCTCCATTTGTACCTGAACTTCCCTGATGCGGAATTGTAATACGCTTACCCTTGTCAACACCCTGAGGTATTGTTATTGTAAGAACTTTGCTTTTTTCTTCAAAACCTGTTCCGTGGCACTTTGAACAAGGATGATCTATTACTGTTCCACGGCCACCGCAAGTAGGACATGTCTGCTGAACTGCAAAAAACCCTGCACTTCTTCTAATCTGTCCCATTCCCTGACATGTAGGACACGTTTTTTTACTTGAACCACTTTCACCACCTGTTCCGTTACATGCAGAACAAGTTTCTTCACGACTAAAATGTATGTCTTTTTTACAACCGTATACAGCTTCTTTAAATGTAAGTTCAAGGTCATAGCGTAAGGTTGTTCCTTCGTTGGCACTACTCTTTCGCCTTGAAGAAGAACCTCCTCCCATTCCAAAGAGATTTTC
>CAZALL010000184.1:0-3497 GCA_964485955.1 uncultured Treponema sp.
AATACAAATCAGCTTGTTCAACAGATTGAAAATGCAATGGAAGAACAGCGCATTGGTTCCCAGCAGATTAGCATTGCCTTAAGTGATGTAAATAATAATATGAACGAAGTAAAAAGTTCTTCAAACGAAATGTCTGCCGGAAATGTCGCAGTCCTTGAAGAAGTTAAAGTTTTACAGGATGCAACCTGTGGCATGAAAGATTCAATGAATGTAATGAAAGACAGTGCAAGAAAAATCGATGAAACAGGAAGCAGCCTTAATTCAATTGCTACGAATCTTGAAAATTCAATTAAAGATATTGAACAGGAAATTGATCAATTTAAAGTATAAGTCTATTTGATTTTGCAAAGAATTTTTTCTTGACAGATAAAAAATCTCGTGTGATACTAAAAATATCGGAGTGATAGTATAACTATCAATTACACGAGGTTTCATCATGACAGACAGAAGCTCAGTAATCTTTGGAAATGAAATTGACAAGGCTACAATTAAAAAAGCTTTAAGAACACAAAAAAAGTTTCTGAAAAAATTTGGTGATGACCGCAGGACGAAATATCATCTGGCAGCCGTAGATAATGAAGTCTTAACACCCGCTCTTGGAGTAAAAGTCTTAAAACTTTCACAAGATCCGCTTGAAGTTCTTCCGCCAAAACCTTTAATTATTGGTAATATTCGCATGGGATTTGGTCATTACCGCATTTCAATGGCTATGGCATCTGCTGCACATAAGCTGGGTTTTACACCTCTCTGGCTGGATTTAAATTCTTTTCCAGAGACAACATGTACAAAAATTATTTCTTATCAAAATGATCTTTATTCTATGGGTTCTCGGCTTTCGCAGAAGTCAAAACTTTTTAATAAACTCTACTGGGACCCTCTTAATAGTGAAGGTTTTAAAAAACTTACATATAATGCAGGAGATCAAAAATCTGCAGAATTAATGACACCACTTTTTAATGATATTCCAAAAGATACTCCTTATATTGCAACTCATGTTTGGCCAAGTCAAGCTGCTGTTCATGCAGGTTTAACTCATGTGGTAAATGCGATACCAGATAACTGGCCTATGGCACTTCATTTAAGTGAAGGTGCACTTCATACAGTTCAGACTCCTTCATCTTATATTGGCTACAGAACATTAAAAGGTTTTTCAGATAAAATTTTAAAACCTATGGCAGATAAAGATATTAAGTATACAGGTCATTATATTGATGATGAATTAGTTTCAAATATTGAAGAAGACTGTAAAAAACGTCTTGACCGCCTTAATAATAATAAACCTGTGCGTTTTCTTTTAACTATTGGTGGGGCAGGTGCTCAGGGCGATTATTTTGCGGGCCTTATAAAAACTCTTCTTCCATATATAAAAGAAAATAAGGCATGTCTTTATTTAAATATTGGTGACTATCATAAAGTCTGGGATATGTTTAAAGAAAAAATTACAGGAATTGAACAGCTCTCCCAGCTGCATTTTGATGACTGGAAAAAAACTTTGGACTTTATAAAAGAAGCACATGATGACAAAAACTGCAGCCTTTCTGCTTCAAAAGGTATACATGTATTTTGCCATAAGGATATTTTTGCTGCAGTCTACGCTACAAATCTTTTAATGCGTGAGTGTGACGTTTTAATTACAAAACCTAGTGAACTTGCATTTTATCCTGTTCCAAAACTGATGATTCAGCATGTCGGCGGGCACGAAAAATGGGGAGCTATCAGGGCAGCAGAAATAGGTGACGGTACACCAGAATGTCTTGAACTTAGCACAGCACAAAATATGCTTATTCAGATGATAGAAAATAAAGAAATTGTATCTAATATGTGTAAGGCAATTGTAAGTGCAAAAAAATCTGGTATTTATAACGGAGCATATCATGCAGTTGAACTTGCGGCATCTTATGAAAAATCTGAATATACATATGCTGGTAACTTATAAAATTAGTGTAAAAATATAGATAAATTTGAGGAGGAAAATATGAGCGACACAAAGAGAAGAATGACAAAAAAAGAAATGAGAATCTTTGCTGTTGGACAAATGGGTTGGTCAATTTTGGGCGGAATTATCAACGCATTTTTAGTAACCTTTTATCTGCCTACTGCTGGGGATATTGAGCAGGGTGCCATTCAGGTGATTAAGCCGGGTTATATTGTAATGGGTCTTACAATCTTAGGAATTATTGCTGCTATCTGCCGTATTTTTGATGCTGTAACAGATCCAATGGTTGCTTCATGGTCTGACCGTTCAAAAAATCCTAAAGGTCGCCGTATTCCTTTTATGAAGTGGTCAGCAGTTCCTTTTGCAGTAATTACTGTTTTAGTTTTCTGTGCACCAGTAAAGACAATAAGCAGTATAAATGTTGCCTGGGTACTTGGATTTTTAATTCTTTTTTATTTTTTCATGACCTGTTATTGCACTCCTTATAATGCACTTATTTCTGAATTTGGAAAAACTCAGGAAGACCGTATGTATATTTCTACAGCAATTTCATTTACATATTTTTTTGGAATGATTTTATCTTATCTTCCTTTTGTTTTAGCAGGACCTTTAAGAAATATTGTAAGTTATTCATGGTCGTATAGAATCTGTTTTATTCTTCTTACTGTTATTGCACTTGTATGTCTTCTTCTTCCAACATTTTTACTGGACGAAACAGCTATAGTTGATTCAAAACCTAGTGATACAGATATGTTCCGTTCGCTGGGTGCTACTTTTAAAAACAGAGAGTTCCGGCTTTTTGTAGGTTCAGATTTTTCTTACTGGATTGGACTTACTCTTTTCCAGACAGGTCTTCCTTATTTTGTAAAAGTAAGTATGCATTTAGATGAATCTCTTACAATGATTTTGCTTGGAGCTATGTCTCTTCTTTCTGTTTTCTTTTATCCTGTGGTTTATAAACTTGTTTCAAAATTTGGAAAGAAAAAACTTACTATTGCAGGCTTTTTAGGTCTTGCGTTTGCATATCTTGTAACTGCATTGATTGGAATTATTCCGCTTCCTGGTATAGTTTTTGGAATTGCAATTGTAATTATTGCTGCTTTTCCTATGGCACTTTTGGGAATTATTCCTCAGGCTATTGTTGCAGATATTGCAGAAGAAGATTCGATAGTAACAGGTGAAGACCGTCAGGGAATGTTTTTTGCGGCCCGTACTTTTGCAATGAAGTTTGGGGCATCTGCTGCCATGCTTATTTTTACTTCACTTGCAATTATTGGTTCAACTCATACAAGTAACACTAATGAAATTGTTGCTACAGAACTTGGACTTAGAATTGTTGCTATTGTTGCAGTCTGTGCATGTTCATTAGGGGCTGTGCTTTTAGGTTTTTATAATGAAAAGAAAGTTATGAAAACTATTGGTGAAGGAAAACGTTAAAAAGAAACGTCATGCTGAATTTGTTAGCCTTTAGTGGCTTCGCACAGCATGACGTTTTTTTATTTTTAGACAGCAGCAAGACCTTTTTTTAAGTCTTCAATAATGTCTTCTACATCTTCAAGAC
>CAZALL010000185.1:0-3492 GCA_964485955.1 uncultured Treponema sp.
ATTTTAACATTGAGCACTGTTTTATGTGCTGGATTATTATTTATTTCCTGCCAGAGTTCATCAGTCTTTACAGTAGAAGATGAAATTAAATCAGAAAAAATGGTAATTAATACAATGTTTACAAGAGAAGATGTAATTATCAAGGATACGATAACAGTTTCTTCTGATTTTGTTTACTATGATTCTGAACGTTCGGAATATGTTGGTGACACTTATTGTTATGGAAATATTGCAGTTCCTTCTAAAGTTGTTATTGGGGATGAAATTGCAGTCAGTGTAGGTAAAAAATCAGTTGATAAAAAATCAAAAGGTGCTTATTTAAGGGCAAAACAAAATGCAGAATATCTCTTGATAAAAGAGGCTAGAAAAATTGGTGCTGATACAGTTCTTGAACCAACTTATATGGTAGAACATCAACTTGATACTCAGGGCAGTAAAGTTTTAAAGGATGCATATAAAATTACAGTTACAGCTGTAGCTGTTCAGCTTAAGAAAAACTAAGGTGGTTAGTAATGAAAAAATTAATTTGTTTAATTACTTCTGCCTTTATTGGAATTACTTCGCTCTTTGCTTTTGGTCTTGAAGCTCAACTTTCTGCTGGAACTCAGATTGCAGAAAAAATAGGGCTTACCTTTGGTCGTGGTAATAATCTTACAATGGGTACAGGATTAAAAATGACTCAAACTCGAGATGAGTTTACAGGTCTTTATTTTAATCTTGATTACATGCTTCCATGTTTTTCAAATACTGGTAAATTTGCAGCAGGTCTTGTTTTTGGAAGTGAAGTTGCGTTTGGAATGGCTTATCCTTATGTCACTAGCTATGATGGCAGCAATGGTACTACTACTTCTTATTATGAAGATTATTCTACATTTACAGTAAATCTTTCTCCTTATTTAGGTTTAGGTATGCAGATGAAAGATTTTTCCTTTTTGTTGACTGCAAATGCAGACCTTCGTTCTTCTTTACCAAGTTATTGGGCCTTTACTGCAGGTCTTACTGTAAGGTACAATTTTTCTAAGAGTGCTCCTTTAGAAGGCATATTGGATTCAGAGGAACCTGATTATCAGTTCAGGGGAAATCTTGATTTACTTTATGATTAATTATTTCTGCTAAAAATACTTTTACTGATTTTTATTACAGGCATCTGGTAGTTTTTTACCAGGTGCTTTTTTTAGTTATTTTCACTGTAATCATTTTCATCACAGTATTCGTCTTCGTCATCGTCCGTAAAAATGTCTAAAAGTTCCTCTAAATCATTGCTGTACTGTAAATCTTCTTTTCGTTCATTTTCGGTGGAACGTATTACAATATTGTCAGCGTAAAAAGAAATGTATTCGTAAATGTCTGTAATGGTATCTGTTGATTCAAATGCTAGATCGTCAATACAATGAATCTTTTTTAAAAGACGGCTTAGTTTTTTTATCTGCTTTGAAAGATCTTTTTTTATTTCGACTAATTCTTTTGAAGTTTCATTTTTTAATGATTCTTCATTTTCTTTCATGTCAGTTAAAATTTTATTTAGGGTTTCAATAAAAAAATTATTTAATTCATCATCACTCATATTTTAATTCCTAAAGGACAATTTTAAAGTCAGCAAAAATAATTATAGCAAAATAAAAGAATTTTGAGTATAGGATGGAGAAAAATTACAGTTAATTGTTTAACTAAGTTAGTATTTAATTGAATAAAAAAAATTTCTTCTTATTATTAGGTATTGACTAAAGTACTTTTTTTTAAGATTATAAATCTCATTATGGAAAAGTCACTTTTGACCAGACAATATTTGGAATCTGTTTCGACATCAGATTTATTAAACCTTGCCGACAACTACGGTATAGATATTCCGGACGATTTAAACAGACGCTTTATTATAGGTGAACTGCTTGAGATCGCAGAAGATAATACAGATGAAGAAGAAGATGTTTTTGTAGATGAGCAGCTTTCTCCTGCAGTAGAAACATTTCCTTCTTCTTACAATGAAACTGCAATTTGTGCAATTTTAAGAAATCCTGCATGGGCATTTGTTTTTTGGGATATAAGTGAAGCCTGTATAAAAAAAATAAAAACTGAATGCCAGGAAGAAAATCTTTGTCTTCGTATGACTACTTTTGAAGATGAAGAAAAATTAAAAAAAATAGATTCTTTTGACATTCAGATAAAACTTGAAGACAGGGAACAATATGTTCTTATTCCGGGTGGAACAAAATATTTTATTGTAGAATTAGCATTAAATTTGCCTTGTGAACCTTACAGTCAGCTTGCTGTAACAAAGACTATAAGAATTCCTCAGGGAAATGAAAGTGCTTTAAATAATCAGCCTGGAACAGAAAAAAAATGGACACAACTTCAACAGCTTTCGGGAATGAATAGATTGCTTCATGATCATTTTAATAATCACAGACAGTCTTTTTCATGATTGGGGAAAATAATGGCTAAAAAAAATCTTGAGTTAATAATAGTTGCAGAACAGGGCTACTTAAGGCCTTTGGAAAATCAAAAAAAATTTTGTCCGCAAAATGACATTTTATTTACGGCAATTTCAAATACATATATTCCTCTTTTAAATATGTTCAGAAAATTTGAGGATGAAAATATTTCTTTTAAAATAGGACTTGTATTAAGTTCCGCCTTATGTACTTTGCTTGAAGATACAGATGTACAAAATGAATATGTGCAGTATCTGGATCAAAAAATTGCATTGGGTTATAAGGAAAAAGAACGTCTTTTATCTGACAGTAAAAAACTTTCTCTTGCTCAGAGGTATCTTGAAAAATACATTCAGGATAAATATGATTTTACAGAAATATATAAGTGCCGTCTTGTCCCAGAGTTTCGTCGTCTTGCAGAAAATAAAAAACTTGAATTAATTCCTACAGCTGCAACATACGCATTTCTTCCTCATTACCATGATATGACAGAAATATTAAATGCACAGGTTGAAGTAGGGCTTTCTGCTCACAGACATTTTTTTGGCGAAGCAGGTTCTGGTTTTTATCTTCCATATCTTGGCTGGACAGATGCTGTTGACCGTGTACTTAAATCTTATGGAGTAAATTACACAGTTGTTGATACACCTGCACTTCTTTTTTCTGAAAATGCAAATGATGAAGGAATATTTACTCCAGTTAGAAGTAAAAATTCCCTTGTACTTTTTGGACGTGACAGTCAGAGTGATGAATATTTAAAAGGTGATGACTCTTACAAAACAAATGAAGTTTACCGAAATGAAATGCGTGACATTGGTTTTGACCTTGATTACAAGGAACTTTCTCCCTTTATCGAAGAAAATGATTTTCGCTGCCAGACAGGTTATAAATATTTTGCCGGAGAAGATGAAGATACTTATGATTTTGATAAAGCATCTTTACAGGCTAAAGAAGATGCCCGTGATTTTTATGCAAAGACTACTTCTAAACTTTTTCAAGCTGCTGAGCTTTTAGGCGAAAGAGATGCAAATCTTGTGTATCTACATAATATATATTATTTATA
>CAZALL010000186.1:0-3479 GCA_964485955.1 uncultured Treponema sp.
TCCTGGGTTGGTGAAACAGTTACAGTCATTTTATATGGAACATAACCTATAACAGAGTTGTCCCCTATTTCTACACGAGTAATTTCACCGTTTTTAACCTTATTCTGAAAGTCTGAAAAACCTATTGTCTTACTGTTATCCGTTGGGAACATTAGGTTAAAAATTACAAGGAAACCTAAAATAATTAAAATGATAAGCCATATAGGCATTCCGTTAGGACGCTGGGGCTTCTTTTTATTTTTATCATCATTATCATTGTCTACAGAAAGTTTAAAGAAATCATAAGGATTATCATTATTTTCTTCATCATTCTTTTTTTTGTCTTTGTCGGCCATTAAAAAATATCCTTTTATTTTAAGTAAATCTTAAGGGAATCTCTAAAGTTACAGTTCTTAAAGTTACCCTTTATAAATATACGAAAAATTTCATTTACTGTCGATACAAATTTTCTAAACTTTTTAAATGGATTTCCGATACTGACAATAAGACATGTTTTCTGATTCCCCCTAAAAGGCAATCAAAACTAGTCTTTTGTGGAGTAACAATATGAATTCTTCCGGATATAACCCATATGCAAATAAGAGTGGCTACAATACATACCGTGAAACTTCAATAAAAACTGCCAGTCAGGGAAAACTTGTAGTTATGCTTTATGAAGAAGCTGTAAAGCAACTTGAGTCTGCCGTATTGATGATTGATGACAGCGGAACTATTGAAGCAAAAAATATTGAAAGTTTTGGTCAGAAAATCCAGAAGGTTGAAGACATTATTACAGAACTTGAAGTAACTCTTGACATGGAAAAAGGCGGTGAGATTGCAAAAAATCTTATGTCACTTTACGTATATTTTAATAAAGAACTTATGAGTGCAAACATAAACCACGATAAGAAAAAAATTCTTTTTGTGCTGGACATGCTTACTCAGTTAAGAGATTCATGGGTACAGGCAGCAAACAGTGTCGCAAATACAAATACTGCTCTGCCACAAGACAGACCGTCACTTAACATTACGGGTTAAAGGGGAAATATTATGGAAGAAAAACTTACACAATCAGAACTTGACGAACGAGTTGCAATATTACGCAGATTTAAGGCTTTACTTGAACAGCAAAGACAAAAATTCCGCGAATATCTTAAAGTACTTGAACTTCAGGAAAATAAAATAAATGAAGAAGATGCTGATGCACTTATTGCACACACAGAACTTGAAACTCAAATTGTATCAAGTATTGGTTCACTGCAAAAAGTAATTGTTCCAATGCAGAAACTTTACAATTCTTCCAAAGCTGCAGTCTACAATCCACAGGATGCAATTCCAATAAACAACATTCAGGATGATTTAAATAAACTGCAAAAACAAATTCTTGTACAAAACGAAAGAAACAGAGAGCTTCTAAAAAGCCATATAAGCGAAATTAAAAAACAGATGAATGAACTGCAGAATCCTTACCGAGGAAACCGCTCCATCTATGCACAGCAGCATGAAACTGGCAGCATGATAATGGTAGAAGCTTAAAAAAATGCGTAAATACGCAAAAATTTCAACTCTCTAATATAATTGCGAAGTGAAGATTAAAATGTTAGACTGTCGCCATGAGTGACATTGAAAACAATTTTAATGCAGACAATACAGTTTATATTCTTGATTCATACGGACTTATTTACAGAGCCTACTATGCTTTAGTAAATCATCCTCTTACAAATTCAGCAGGGGATAACATAAGTGCAGTAGTTATATTCTTCAGAAACTTAAAAGCACTATTAAATAAATACAAACCTCGCTACCTTGCAGCTGCATTTGATTCAACTGTAAAAACATTCCGCCACGAACGCTATGAGCAATACAAGGCAACCAGACAGAAAACGCCGGAAGATCTTCATGCCCAGGTTCCATGGATTGAAGAAATACTTACAGACCTTGGAATTCCTGTTTTAAGAAAAGACAGATTTGAAGCTGATGACATAATTGCAACTGTTGCAAAAAAATGTCAGGAAGAGAAAAAAAACTGCAGAATCTTAAGCGGTGACAAAGACTTGATGCAGCTTGTAAATTCTTCAGTTCAAATAATGAAGCCAAATAAAGACTATGGCGGTTGGAGTGTAAACGGCATTGAAGAAGTTACGGCAGAATGGGGTGTAAAACCAGAAAAACTTTTAGACCTTCTTTCACTTACAGGCGACAGTGCAGACAATGTTCCTGGTGTAAAAGGCGTTGGAGATAAAACTGCACTTAAGCTTATTACAGAATACGGCTCACTTGAAAATCTTTATGAACATTCAGATGAAATAAAAGGTAAGCTTGGAGAAAAAATCCGCGAAGATAAAGACAATGCATTTTTTTCAAAAGAATTAATTACACTTGAATATAATGTTCCTATAGAAATAAACTTTGATGACTTTACTACAAAAAATTTAGACTTTGCTAAATGCGGTGAAAAATTAAAATTCTACGGAGCAGAAAAAATCGGAAAAGAATTTCTTGAACTCTCCAGTGAAAAAAAAGAAAATGTACAGACAGTAGAATGCAATATTCCAAGAAAAAACTCAGGTCAGTATTCTCCTGTAACAAAACTTGAAGAATTAAAAAACTTTATTGACTGTGCCTTAAAAAGCCCTTCAAAAACAATTGCCTTTGACACAGAAACAACTTCACTAAATACACACACAACACAACTTGTAGGTTTTTCACTTTGCTATGAATGCGGAAAAGCAATTTATGTACCTGTAATTTTACCAGGCGGAATGTTTGCAGGCGAAACAGTTCCAAAAAAAAATGCACTTTTACAGATTGAAAGAATATACGATGAAAAA
Source organism: uncultured Treponema sp. (assembly GCA_964485955.1). Lineage (GTDB taxonomy): Bacteria > Spirochaetota > Spirochaetia > Treponematales > Treponemataceae > Treponema_D. The sequence goes on from CAZALL010000186.1 coordinate 2,811, forward strand.
GATATAACTCTTGTAATGCACAATGGTAAATTTGATCTTGAAGTACTTTATTCAAACGGATTAAAAAAATTACCTTCATGTAAAATAGCAGACACAATGATTGCAGCATGGCTTATTGATCCAGAAGGAAACGGAAAAAATCCCTACTCGCTTGAATCTTTGTGCGAAAAAAATCTTTTACTAAAGGGAACTGAATTTACTGATATTGTAAAAAAAGGTCAGACATTTGCCGACTTACCTTTAGAAACAGCTTATCCTTATGGTGCAGAAGATGCAGATTTTACGCTTCAATTATGGAATTATTTTATTCCGCTTTTAAAAGAAAAAAATCTTACTGTGCTTTTTAAAGAAACAGAAATGAAGCTTCTTCCAATTTTGACACGAATGGAAATTGCAGGAATTCATCTGGATAAAAATGCACTTGAACAATACAGTCAGGAACTTAAAAAAAATATAGACGAAAAAGAAAAAGAAATTTACAAAGCTGCAGGTCATCAGTTTAATATTGCTTCTACAAAACAATTACAACAAGTTCTTTTTGAGGAATTAAAACTTCCTGCTGGTAAAAAAACAAAAACTGGTTACTCAACTGACACCGCCGTTCTTGAAGAATTAGCAGCATTAAATAATGTTCCAAAATTAATTCTTGAATACCGCTCTTATGCAAAA
>CAZALL010000187.1:0-3467 GCA_964485955.1 uncultured Treponema sp.
AATTTTTTACGTAAATCTTCGTCAACAAATGCTGTTTTTACAAGTTTCTGACAGTCATCAAAAGTACCGTTAACTTTAAGTGCTCTTACATTGCCAGTAAATGTAGAAAGCTGTTTTTCCTGCAATGGAGAAATTTTTCCTTCTGGATACAAGATTGTTACATCAAGACCGGGAACATTATGAAATGCACTTCCAACAGCAGAGCCTGTGTCACCAGATGTTGCTACAAGAATATGAAGTGAATCATCTTCTCCTCGGTTAAAGAAACTCATTGTGCGAGCCATAAAACGTGCACCAAAATCTTTAAATGCACAAGTTGGTCCGTGAAAAAGTTCAAGTACATATGTAACTGGATCGATAGGAACAATTTGTGCTGTAAAAGGGTAGGCACTTTGAATTATTTCCTGAAGATCCTGATCTGGAATTTCTCCTTCAACATAGGGCTTTGCCATTTCGTAGGCAACTTCACGAAAAGAAGGTTCTGGAATTCTGTTAAGAAAAGCATTGTCAAGTTTTGGAAAACTTGTTGGAATGTAAAGACCACCAGTTTTAACATTCATTCCGTTCATGACAGCTGTTTTAAAATCTGCCTTTACACTTTTGTCTCTTGTGTCTGTATAAATCATAAAATCCTCTTTTGAATTATATATTGCCTGCGTAAAAACAACGCTTTGTTAAGATTTTTGTATAATAACAATATTTATTAAGATACTCAAGTTGTGCTATAATTTTTCTGTTATGATTTCACCTTCAATAGAGAAATTAGAAAAATGGCTTGAAAAATATTTAAATTTTGAACGTACGCCTGTAAAAAATATTTTCTGGTTAGAAACTATGAAGTTTTTATGTCAGAAATTTGATAATCCTCAGTTGTCGGCAAAGTGCATTCATGTAGCAGGTTCTAAGGGAAAGGGGTCTGTATCTCAAATGATTGCAAGAATTCTTTCAGAAGAAGGTTACAAAGTTGGTATTTATTCTTCTCCTCATATTATAGATTTTAGGGAAAGAATATGTACCGCAGAAGGTTTTTTATCAGAAGAAATATATGCAAAATGTTCTAAGGAACTTATAGAAGGCATTGAATCAATAAAAGAAAATGAATGGCCAGGTCAAAGAGCTGTTACATGGTTTGAACTGGTAACGCTATTTTCTTTTTTGTGCTTTAGGGAAGCTGGAACTGATTTTAATGTATATGAAGTAGGTTTAGGCGGAAGGCTTGATTCAACAAATGTAATAAGTCCTGTCTTGTGTGTTTTATGTCCTATTGAACTTGAGCATACAGAATTTTTAGGAAATACAATTACTGCCATTGCCGGAGAAAAAGCTGGTATTATTAAGGAAAATGTACCTGTAGTCGTCTCTCATCAGACAAATAAAGCTGCCGAACGAGTGTTTGCAAAAAAAGCTAACGAATGTAAGTCGCCTATTTTCTTTACAGATAAGGAAATAAAAAAATCTAAATCTGTATATAAAACGTTACATAGTAACAATGATAAGTTTTTTGATGATGTACAAAAAAGTAGACTAACAAACGGTAATAAAGGTTCTTTAACCTGTATGGAAGTTAATTTATATCTGAAAAAAAATCGTGAACATATTCTGCTTTGTTTACAGATGCTGGGCTCTGTTCAGGCACAAAATGCGGCATGTGCAATACTGTCTGTAAAAAAAATTTTACCTAATATAAAAACTGATGTAATAAAAATTGCTCTCTTAAAAGCTTTTTTGCCAGGTCGTTTTGAACTTGTAAATAATATAAAAAACTATCCTTTGATTCCACAGCTTATTCTTGATGGTGCTCATACAGTTAATTCAATAAAATTTACAATGCAGACTTTTACAAAACTGTATAAAAATAAAATTTTTTCTAAAAAAGAAAATAAGCCGATTTTACTTTTTGCATGTGCTGCTGATAAAGATATTGAAGACATTGCTCCACTGTTTAAGAATAAATTTTCAGAAATAATTCTTACAATTCCGGGATTAAAAAAAGTTTCCAATTTAAGCCGTGCAGAAAATGCTTTTAAAAAAAATAAAATGCCAATAACTTTAGAGTCTGATTATAAAAAAGCAATTCAAACTGCCTTAAGTCTTGCTAATGAAAAACAAGTACCTCTTTTAGTTACCGGTTCGTTTTATCTCTTGTCAGAAGTAAAAACTTTCTTACAGAATTAAATTTACATATTTATTCTTTTGTAATTCGTGGTACTCTTGATTCAATACCTGTAGTTATCTCATAGGAAATTGTATCTGTTAATTTTGCAATATCTTCTGCAGTCTGAAGGGCACCTCTTTCTTTTTCTCCAAAGAGTATAACTTTGTCCCATCTCTTTACTCCAGAATTAAGTCCCAAATTTACCATACACTGATCCATGCAAATTCTTCCTACAATAGGGTATGCTTTTCCATTTATTGCAACTTTTATTTTACAGGTAGAAAAACGTCTAAACCAGCCGTCTCCGTAGCCAATCGGAAGAACTGCAATTTCTGTCTTTTCTTCTGCCGTCCATGTTCTGCCGTAACCAACAGAATCTCCTTTATTAAAAGTGCTTATTGAACATACTTGAGTTTCTAAAGTCATTACAGGTTTTAAAAGACAGGGGGTATTTTTATTTTTTAAATATTTTTCGTTAATTTCATCAGCATAATAGCCATATAAAATAATTCCAGGTCTTATCATATCCATATGAGTTTGTGGTAAATCAAGCGATGCTGCTGAGTTTGCACAGTGACATATTTTTGGATTGATGCCTGCTTTTTTTACATCTTTAATTGCATTTGTAAAAACTTCAAACTGTTTTTTTGTAAACTTTCTGTTGTCATCCAAAATGCTGTCACTTACTGCAAAATGAGTACACATGCCTTCAAGTTCGAGATTTTGTTTTGATGCAATATATTCTGCAACTTCTACAATTTGTTTACCTTTTGCACCAATGCGCCCCATACCAGAATCAACTGCAAGATGAAGAGGAAATTTGTTTTCAAATTTATATCCTTTAGATTTAAGAGATGTAATTGCATTGTCTATTAAATCGACCATTTCTTTGTCAAAGACAAAAGGTGTAATTTTATTTTTGACAAGATCTTCTATTTCGGACGGATTTGCTGGAGAAAATAAAAGAATTGGAATTGTAATTTCGTTTTTTCTAAGTTCAATACCTTCATCTACACAGGCAACTGAAAGAAAATCTGCTCCAGCTTCAATTGCAGCTTTTGCACATAAAATCATTCCGTGTCCGTAAGCATTTGCTTTTACAGGGACTAAAATTTTTGTTCCTTCTTTTGTGAATGATTTAACAGTTTTGATGTTTGATTTAAAATTTTCTAAATTAATAAAAGCTCTTGTTGAACGCATATTGTTTTCTCTTGTTAGTAATTTATATTTATAATAAAAATAATTTTAGAATTTTCATATGTTTAAATATCCGTATCTTTATTTAAGATAATTAGTATATTTTTCGGTTTCA
>CAZALL010000188.1:0-3461 GCA_964485955.1 uncultured Treponema sp.
ATAAGTTGCATTTGAAAGCTGACTTGCAGTAATTGAAGGAGCAGCTGCATTTACTATAGCAACAGGATTTATAGTAATCACTGCAGGATTTGAAGTAGCAGTAGCTGTTTTAGAACCCGTTGCAGAGCTGTTTGTGTTTGTTGCTACACATGTATAAAGAATATAAGTTGTTGCACTTACACTATCAATTACAGGTGTATACATAAAAGTATTTGCATCATTGATTACTGAACCATTCTTATACCACTGGTATGTAACAGTTCCGCCATCACTTGCATTTGCAGTTACATATAAAGGAGTTACACTTGTTGCTCCACTTGTATAAGTTGCACTTACAGGCTGTACACTAAATGTTGGATTTACAGCATTTGTTGTTCCTGAAGCACTAACTGTAATAGTTGCAGTTCCAGAAGTAACACTTGCAGTTTTAGTTCCGTTTACGCTGTTATTTGTATTTGTTACTACACAATAATATGTTGCACTACCAGCAGTACTTACATCTGGTGTATAAGATAAAGTTGTTGCATTTGAAATTGCAGAATTATCTTTATACCACTGATATGACAATGTACCACCGTCACTTACACTTGCACTTACGCTTAATGCACTTGCACTTTCGCCAACTGTATAATTTTTACTTTCTGGCTGACTTGTAATTGAAGGAACTTGTGCATTTACTACTGTTGCTGCTGTAACTGTAATAGTTGCACTTGCAGAAGTTGTAATGGCAGTTTTAGTTCCATTTACGCTGTTATTTGTATTTGTTACTACACAATAATATGTTGCACTACCAGCAGTACTTACATCTGGTGTATAAGATGAATATATTGCATTTGAAATTGCTGAACCATTTTTATACCACTGGTATGACAATGTACCACCGTCACTTACACTTGCACTTACGCTTAACGCACCTGCACTAGTACCTGCTGTATAAGTTGCATTTGAAAGCTGACTTGCAGTAATTGAAGGAGCAGCTGCATTTACTGTTGCAGTAGATGTGTCGTTCTGAACTGTAATTGTTACATATTCTGATTCTATAGATTTTTTAGAAGAATCTAAAGTATTTGTTACTACACAATAATAGATATCTATTGTTTCTTTAGAAGTATCTAGTTTATAAATTTTGCTGATTGCACCAGAAATTTCATCTCCATTTTTATACCACTGATACGACAGTGTACCGCCGTCACTTACACTTGCTTTAATCATAAGAGGATTTGCAGTACCTCCTACGTTATAAACCGCATCAGCAGGCTGGGTCGTAATTGTAGGAACTTCAGCCTCAACTGGATCAACATCTACCTTTGGACAACCTGTCATTACCAGAGCAAGACAAGCAGCAACGCAAACACTAAAAAGTCTTCCAAACTTTTTCATTTTGTTCTCCTTAAAATTACAGGGTCTTCCCTTCCCTGTTTATCTTTTAATTATCTCTACCATTTATTAAAAACGACCAGTCCAACAAGTTCTGACCGAAAAACCAAATAAATTATATGACGACTTTTTAAATCGTGCCACAATTATTTTTAATTTTTTCAATATTATTTTAAGTAAGTTCCAGCTGTACCAATTTTTCCAGTAATTGAAGGATCTAAGCTTACATTTACATATACACGCATATTTCCTCTGTCAACTGAATCTGTTGTAATTGTTCCGCCTTCAGAAATTGTCTTAACATCCCCAGAAACAACGTCAATGTATTTTCCACCAGGAAGCCCTGTAAATGTTGCAGAACCATTTATTGCAACAACAACAAAACTGTCTACATCACTGTCTGTATAACGACGCTTAAATGCAATGTTTCCGCTACAACCATCTTTTGAATACTGACCTTTTCTTAAAGCAGGAATTGCTCGTCTAATCTTGTTCAAACGGATGATATGCTGAGCCAAATCATTGCTTAATGTAGTTGCAACTTCTCCGCTTGCAGTATATTCACCAAAATCACTTGCTGTAACACTACCTTCAAGATGATCCCCATAATAAGCACGACCAGATTTTGCATAAGGAACTTTGTTTCCATTTGTATACGGTTCAATCTGCATATTTTTCTGGAATTCAATTTCTGTTCCATAATAAACACAAGGAATTCCACGGAATGTAAACATAAGATTTAAGTTACTTGCCCATTCCTGAGTTCCGCCACTGTATCTCATATAAAGATAACCACCTTCATTTGGACCGTAGTCATGGCTGTCTACATAAGTTACATTATAAGTTGCATCATTAAAATACTGGTCTTCTTCTGAAGAAACGCTATAAGCACTTTCAGCACTACCAAATTTGTGATGCATATAGAAGTCAATCATATCAAGTCCACTAGAATTACTTCTATCTGGAGTATGATAAGTATTTCCATTTAAGAATGCATTATTACTTGTAGGCTGTGAAGAAACATTCAAATTATCGTTATAATGCTGGTAAACAGTATCTTCATTAGTTTTAGGATCTGTTTCACTCCATGAATATGAATCATCACTACCTTTCCAAGTATAGAACGGAACAGAAATAGGAGGTTTATTATCATTCCAAACTTCATTACGAAGAACACAGCCTTCTCCAAACATAAAGAAGTCCTTACCCATTTCCTGACCGGCAGCTTTGAAATATGGAAGGAATTCCTTATTAAATGTAAGGCGACTAATATGTTTTACAGTATCAATTCTAAAAGCATCAACACCCATTTCTATATACTTTATATAAGCATTTCTAATGTATTCTGAAACCTTATGGTTTTCTGTATTAATATCAACACAATCACCCGCCATCTGACCAGTTTGAACAGTATATCCTTCCCACTGAATTGATGTTTCGTGATGATATGCACGCTCTGTATCATATTTATCACTTTTCATCGCTCCAAGTCGAATTTTTTCATATTGAATTGCACCAGGCAAATTAAAATAATCTGAATACTTTTCCCCAGTCATAACATTATTAAGACAAGTAAGTCCGTACAATGGATCAGAGAAAACACCTGTACTAGTATCAGTTGAAAATTCTGTTACAGCTGGAGTAACGCCATCACTTCCTGGAGTTTTATTAGAAGTATCAAATATCCTAAAGAAACCATGTTCTCCCATATTAGAGGTATGATTCAATACAATATCCTGAATAACCTTAATACCTTTTTCATGACAAGCGTCTATCAATTTTTGATATGCATCCATTGGATCTTCACCAACACCAGCATAACGAGGATCTACTTTCTCAAAGTTTGAAGCATGATAACCGTGGTAATCAAGTGCAGAAGAATTTTCTACAACAGGAGTAATCCAAATTGCACTAAATCCAAGTGCCTTAATATAATCAAGTTTTTCGATAAGCCCCTTAAAATCACCCCTCCAGCCCGGATCTTTTAAAGTTACAGAATTAAAGCAACTTTCATCATCCCAACAATATGCGTTATTACTTTCGTCTCCATCATAAAAACGAGTAGTCATCAAGAAGTAAATTGT
>CAZALL010000189.1:0-3457 GCA_964485955.1 uncultured Treponema sp.
TTACATTTAAGGAGAATTGCATTATTTAACAAAGAATTAACCTAGCGGACTTCAAGACTTCCGTCAGAATGGGCAATAAAAGCTAAAGGTCTTAGTCTTGTAAAAAATCCAACTTCTACTACACCTGCAATTTTATTAATGGCATCTTCCATTTTTGCAGGATCAACTGGAGAAGACCACAGGCAGTCAATAATCATATTACCGTTATCTGTAATTACAGGACCGCATTTTTTTACACCTTCACGCAATACACATTTTGCACCCATAGCTTCAAGGGCTTTTGTTACAGAAAGACGTGCTTCTCCAATTACTTCAACTGGAAGCGGAAATTTTGTACCGTGGTTTAAAACTGCTTTTGACTCATCTGCTACAATTGCATAAAAATCTGAATTATAAGCAACAATTTTTTCACGAAGAAGTGCTGCACCGCCACCTTTTACAAGTGTGTTTTCTGGACCAATTTCGTCTGCACCATCAATAGTTAAATTTAGATGACCGCCTATTGCAGTATCATTTAAACTGTAAACCGCAATACCAAGTTTTTCGCATTCAAGCTGAGTCTGAAAACTAGTTGCAACAGCCTTAATATCTTTTAAAGTTCCATCAGCAATTCTTTCGGCAAGACGTTTAACAGCAGGCATTGCAGTAGAACCTGTTCCAAGTCCAATCTTCATTCCACTGAATATTTTTTTATCTTCAATTAATCTGTCAATCGCACTTCTTGCGGCAAGTACCTTCTGTTCTTTCTGATCCATAATTATTTACTCCACACTACTCATATTTTACGCCTGTAAAAAGTTCAAACTGTTCAAAACCCTGATATTTTAACATTGAATAACCATTACTTACCCTGCACCCTGCCGCAGCTGCATGAGCCATAACAGGTGTTATTTCAGGGACATATACAATATCATAAAGCATTTCTTTACCGGTAAATTCATAAAAATAAAGGGGATCATTTTCTGCCGTAGACGGAGGCACACTGTTCATTCCCTTTGAAGTTGTCTGAATGATTATGTCATTATATTTTTTTAGAGTTGAAAGAGAATCTATTGTCAAAGGAGAAGATTTAAAACCGTATTTGTCAGCAAGAACTTTTGCACGGTCAAGTGTTCTGTTAAAAATACATGCCTTAGCATGAAGTTTTGCTACAGTATAGGCAATTGCCCTGGCTGCTCCACCAGCTCCAATTATTGCAACTTTTTTACCCTTAAGATTTTTTAATCCAGTAAACTCAAGTAAAGCACGTTCAAAACCCGAAGCATCTGTATTGTATCCTACCCACAAATTATTTTTTCTTACAATCGTATTGCAGGCACCAATATCTTCTACAGTTTTTTCTTTCTGATTAATCTGCGAAATTACTTCTTCTTTATGAGGAATTGTTACGCTTAATCCGCCAATGCCAATCACTTCCGCAAAACGTACAGCCTGTTCAACTTTTTCTGCACAAAGCGGAATATATACAGCATTCATGTGACGGTTTTCATAGCCCTTGTTATGTAAAGCAGGACTTGATGTTGCCTTAAGTGGAAATCCTGTAATTCCGTAAACTTTTGTATTTTCATCAAGACTTTTAAAACGGTAAGTTTCTTCAAGCGTAACTGGATCCATGTGTCCAAGATTTGCCGTATTGGAAGCCGTTTCTACTGGTGAAGTAAATGTTAAATAGTTTCCAAGTTTTGCACTTAAAATTCTTGAAGGCAAACCGTAAGAACCCATGGCAAGCAGAATATGATTGTTTATTCTAAGACGGGATGCCTCTAAAAAAAGTTGTGTTACATCATCAAGACTGTGAGGCATAAAGGCAATTTTTGGAATCTCATAGCCTGTTGTACAAAGTTCACTTATTTTTTTTCCTATATTTTTTATAGGATTATTCATATCATGAACAGAACGAATTATTTTTATTCCAAAAGCTAAAGCCGCATCCTGTAAACTTGAAACATGAAAGTCTTCTTCAAAATCTACATAGGCAAAATTTTTATTAGGGTCTGGATCAGAAAAAGAAAGTGCCCTTGCAAATAAAATAGTGCGTGCAGCTTCTCCACCAACATATTTTCCACCGTCAGAATGTCTGCGGATTGTAAGAATAACCGGGAGTCCTGCAAGAGAAGGAAATTTTCTGGCATGCAGACATTCCTGTTCTGTTAAATAGTCAACCCGTAATTCTACAAGGTCAATATAAGGGCGGTATTTATTTACAAGTGCAAGATCTTCTGCAAGAGTTGAACCTGTAAGAGTAAGGCATACTAAAGGTCTGTCCATTTTATTCTACTGTCTTACGAGAACTTTCTTTATCTGCAACATACAGAATTAAAGTACTTCCATCTTCAGCTTCATAAGGAATTGTAAGATTTCCGCCAGTATGTAAAATATCTGCAAGAGTTGTCTTATTGCCTTCACTGTCAACTGCTTCAAGACGTACAGAAAGAGGAATTGGGTATACAGGAAGTTTTACACTGTAAAGACCGTAAACTTTATTATTTTTTTCATCACGACCAGTTAAAACTTCAGCAGATACACGAGTATAATTATCTACACTTTCACTTTCAGGATTTGACTGAGCACAAACAGTTCCCATAATTTCACCAGCACTTGCAGGTCGCTCAGTAAAATCAAATATAATCTTTGAAGAAGCTATTGCACTAAGAGCAGAAGTAAAATTCTTACCTACAAGATTTGGAATACTTGTTTTTTCTACACTACCACCGCGACTTACAATAAATTGAATTGTAACAGGCTCTGTAATTTTTGTTCCAGGTTCAATACTCTGCTGAAGAATTGTACCCTCTTCCTGAGAAGAATTGCGGTAAACAGGATCTGCAACTAAAATAAGCTGTCTTTTTCCGGAAAATGCTGATTTAATAAGCATGCGTACTTCATCAATATTTTTTCCCTTATAGTCACCAACTTTATCAAGAACAGCACCACGGCTTACAGTAAGTTCAACAACTCTTGGAATTTTTACAATTGATTTTTTTGCAGGAGACTGAGATAAAATAAGCCCCTTGTCTTCTGGATTATCTGTATACTTAAGACTGATTTTTCCAGTCATTCCCTTTGCCTGAAGTTCAAGCAGACCTTCTTCAAGACGCATTCCAGTTACTGCAGGAACCGTCATTTTTTCTGCCCCACGGACTACTCCAAAAAATACTGCCAGGCATATAAGAATCATAAAGGCAAAAGCAGCAAGTACTGTAAAAACCAAAGACTTTCCTGCACTGCCAAGATTATGGTAATGTTCACTAAATGACGTTTTTAATCTGCTAAAATCAGGCTTTTTCATCAGCATATCCTTTTAAATAATATGTGCATATTATTCCACACAATAAAATCTCATTCAAGTAGATTTTTAATTTTTGTTTTCTATTTACGGAATGAATTATTATTAGGAATTTACAAAAAAAAGGGCCTCCCTAAAGAAGCCCTTGTAAAAAAATTATTTTTTTTAGAA
>CAZALL010000190.1:0-3432 GCA_964485955.1 uncultured Treponema sp.
CTTTCAATTTCAACAATGTCATAGGCACTTTTTACCTGCTGCTCTACTTCAGATAAATCTTCTAAAAAGGCACATATTACCCTTATACCAATTAGATCAGTTAATGTAACAAGTTTTTCTGTCTGTTCAGTTTGATCTGGTTTTTGTCTTAAAATTTTTTTATAGTAAGAATTAAAACTTTTTATTCTAGACTTATAAGTTGGCATCGAAGAAAGATGAATTGTAGACTTTAAATTTTCTTCAATATTAGTAAGGATTTCCTTTAGTAAAGGAATATAACTTGTATATAATTCATTTATTTTTTCTTTTTCAGGTATAATCAGATTATGTGTGTCACTCATAAAAAGTATTTTACATCACCCTTAATAATCTTGCAATTTATTTTTTAATATACCTGATATTTTTACAAATAGATTTAATGATTTAAAATAAAAAAAGCCGGTCTAGTTTTCTAAACCAGCTTTTTCATGCTTACTCGTTGAAGATTTTATTTCTCAGGAGCAGCAGTTCTTCCAGAATCTGATGTTGATGTTGAATCATCTTCCATGTAATCATCAAAATGGAATTCTTCATCATCAAGTGCAATCTTCTGCTGTTCAAGATAACGGTTAACCTGCTTTTCTCCAAACTTAGACATTTCACGAGCCTGGCGAGCAGATTCCTTCTTTGTAATAATTCCCCAAAGATCTTCATCATCAATATCACGGTCTGCTACAACTACAGCAAGATCATAAATGATTTTTACATCTTTGAAGTAACCAATAAAGTTGTCTCCAATATCAGCTGCATCACGTGTAATCTGGAATCCAGCAAACTTAACATAAGGAGTTCCGCGTGGGTAGATTGGATATGGGCGAACTGTACGTGTACGAAGTTCAGCAGCATATTCAGGGTTATTCCAAACAAGTGTCTTCCATCCGTCAAACATAAGGTAACCCATGAAGTAACGGCGTTCAATATTGTCATTATCCTTAAGGAGAACATAAAGTCCATGAGGATAATTAAGACCCATAACTGTACAAGAAATAGACTTAATAAGTCCGACGTTTCTTACAAGTCCATAACCTTCTTCAAAAAGGTACTTTCCCTTCTGATCATCAGTTGGTTCCTGACGATTACCATCTGCATCTGCATCTGAAAGAGGTTCATAAGCCTGAATTTCAAATGGTGGTAAAATCTTTGCATTCGCATTGTTCTGCCATGTTGGGAAAAGAACACGAACACCCATTACGTTCTTTCCTTTGAAAGGAACCTTAACACTGTCACCATCTTTTACTGGAGCGGCTACAACTCTTGAAGCAGCAACCGAGTTTACATTCTGTGCTGAAGAATTGAGAACTACATCCCAGTTTGTAAGAGCAAGTGATGTCTTCATAAGTGATTTCTGTTCGTCAGTGAATGTTGCACCTGCGTTAACAGAATAATCCATGGCTGTACGCAAATTCTGTGTTGGGTTGCCGTTTTCGTCAGCTGCACAATCTTTGTCCAGCAGAGTAAAGTCGATAAGAGTTTCCTCTTTTGCGAAAGCGAATGTACCTGCCAGAAGCATGACAGCAGCAGATAAAATAAAATACCTCTTCATTCGAAGCTCCTTAAATACATTTTTGATGTAGCCTTGTAGTGCATAGTATCTTATAAGAAATACTTTTTGTCAATGTTTTTTTACAATGCAAACAAGCAAGCAGACGGCAATTTACCATTCTGCAGCCAATTACTGGCCTTCTCCTTCAACATATACACCATCAATGTACAAATCAACAGTATTTATATTATTGAAATTCTTTAAAATATTCTGTTTAAAGAGTTTCATTCCTCTGTAAATATCGGCAGTTTGTGAAGAAATCTGAAGTGCTTCTTTTGAAATTCCTACAGAAAGTGTTTTTCCTTCAACAAAACAGAAAGTTTTATGAGTATCCTTATTAAAAAGAGGAAGATAACGGTTTGTCATAGGACCTAAAAGCAAATCATCCACAAAAGAATTTATTTTACTTACAGGAGGGTTTGAAGGAAGATAGCGTGTTTCTGTACAGACTTTTTTTGAATCAAGGGAATCAAAATAAAATACATACCTGTCGCCTGGCCTTTTTACAAGATAAATTATAAAAGAAAGTATAAGAGCAACAAAAAAAATAATCAGTGCACTGTATGGAAATGCTTTTTTTACTTTAGTAAAGTCTATTTTGTTCATTTTGTACCTGTAAATCCTCTAGAACGCTCAAAATGTGTTACAAAAGCGCTCAGACCATTATACATTCCCACTGCCATTTTCTTCAAGTAGGAGTCATCAGCAAGAAGAGCAGCTTCTTTTGCATTTGTTAAAAATCCTACTTCAACAAGGACTGCCGGCATTTTTGAATTTTTTACTACAAACCATTCTTCAGCCTTAATTCCTCTTGAAGTTGAAAGATTTCCAACCTGAGCAGCTATTGCATCAAGCATAAATTTTGCAATTAACACAGATTCTGTTGTATATTCTTCTTCCATCATGCTGTTTATGATTTTATTTACGTTTGTATCTCCTGTATCTGTATCTGTTACCTGCCTTCTATAATTTGGACTTAAATACCATACTTCATAACCAGTTGATTTTTTATCAAGGCTTGCATTTACATGAACGGAAATATAAAGTATTGCCTCATTGTCTGCTAATTTTACAGCATTTGCAATTTCAGTTCTTCCGCTTAATGAAATAAATACATCTGTATCACGCGTCATAAGAATTTTTTTATCTGGATAAGCAGTCTTTAACATTGAATAAAGCATTTTGGCAACTTTTAAATTTATGTCTTTTTCTTTTACTGTAAATGTTTTGCCATTGAGTGTGTGAGTTGCAAGTGCTCCTGGATCTTTTCCACCATGACCTGGATCTATTAAAATTGCCCCGATTTTATAAATATTGTCCGCAGCTTCACTTGCAAAAAAACTTTCTGCCTGGGAAATAAATTTTTCACTTACTAAAAGATTTCCATCTGCAACGAGGGGTGCATCTGTCATAAAAATTTGACTGTAATCACCAAGCATAAAATCATCCCCTACTCTGAATGCTATCTGATGAGAATTCTTTTCAATTATTCCGCTTTGAGAAAGAGGCTCATAATAAAGTGTCATACCTTTTAATGATGCTTCCTGTATTAAATCAATTTTTTTTGATTCCTGGGAAAATAAAAATGTTAGTGAAGAAAAGAAAAGTAAAGTACAAAAAAATATTTTTTTCATATGATTATTTTCCATTTTTAGAATTAATATTTTTCTTTATCATATTACCATGCTTTTTTTGTTCACTTAAAAGCAGAGTACAGTCATTTAAATACAATATTCCCTGAAGTCCGCCACGAATAAAAGCCTGCCAGAATTTGTATCCATTAAGAGGCAGATGAAAAGGACATATTTTGTCAAACATACGAAGTGTTTTTTCCATTGTTCTGTGGTTAA
>CAZALL010000191.1:0-3401 GCA_964485955.1 uncultured Treponema sp.
GGTGCATTTGCAGAAAATTCCGCTGCAGGTCGTATAATGCAGTTCCAGATTGGTGCAAACATGGATCAAAATCCTCGTGTTTACATTGGAACTATGACTGCTGAAGCTCTGGGATTAAGAAACAGCTCAGACGCAGAACAAATCAGTATTTCTACACCTGACAGTGCTAATATGGCAATCGGAACTATTGATGCAGCACTTAAACGTGTTTCAAGACAACGTGCAGACCTTGGTGCCTATCAAAACAGATTTGAAATGGCTTCAAATGGAATTGCAGTTGCTGCAGAAAACACACAGGGTGCAGAATCAGTAATCCGCGATACTGATATGGCAAGTGAAATGGTTGGTTACACAAAAAACCAGATTTTGTCACAGGCAAGTACAGCTATGCTTGCTCAGGCTAACAGTCAGTCGCAGAACGTTCTTGCATTGCTGAAGTAAATCGCTGAACACCAGACGTTAAGAGAGAACTGGATGTCGTCTTTTGGCGACTGGTGTCGTGGTGAGGAGGGGTGCGCCCCCTTCCTGCACTCTCTTAGTTTCAGGAGGAAAAGTCCATGAATGTAAGTTCTATTGGACAGACAATGGCAATGGATGGCCGTTCATTTTACCCTTCTACAAATCAGGTAAAGCCACAGGTGAATGTACAGCAGCAACAGGCTGTAAATTCAAAAGTGTCGGCAGAAGTGGCACAGACATTAAGCCAGAATCTGGAAAAAACAAAAGAAAGTGTTCAAAAGTTGCAACAACTTTCGGATATTACTATGGGCAGGAAACTGCAGTTCAACGTAAATGATAATTTAGGTAAAGTTGTCATTTCTGTTGTAGATTCAAAGACAAATCAGGTAATCAAACAGATTCCTTCAGAAGAAGTCGTTAAGATGCAGGAAAGAATCAACAAGGTTATGGGATTGCTCTTTGATGAAATGATTTAATTTTTTGCTTATGGCAGTAAAATTAAAGTAACGCTGGTACAAGGACAGCGTAAATTTTTGACTCAAAAAAACAAGGTACATGAGTGCCTTTTTACTTGTTTTAAAACAGGGGATATATGGCTGGCGGAATTAACATACCTGGTGTAAGTGACAAATACAAGACAAATGATCTTGTTGAGTCTCTTATGGCTGTTGAAAGAAAGCCACTAGACAGGGAAAAAGAAAATCTCGAAACTTACAAAACCCAGCAAAGTGCCTGGCGTGACGTAAACCGCCGTATGTCTACACTAAGAGACAGTGTAAAATCACTCTACTCTTTTGAAAATCCTTTTAACAACAAATTAGCTTCTTCATCTGACGAAAACGCAATAACTGCATCTGCCGGTCGAGAGGCGGAATTTGGTTCATTTAAAATTGATGTTGATGAAATTGCAAAAGCAGACAGATTTCTCAGTGGCACAATAGATAAAAACACAAAAGTTCCTGCTGGAACATACGGGTTTCAAGTAGGAGACAAATCTGTAAGCTTTAAATGGAAAGGTGGAAAACTTTCAGACTTTGTAAATGCACTAAACAAAAGAGGTTCTTCCATTGTAAAAGCATCTGTAATTGGTGTTTCAAGCGGTAAACAGTCTCTTTTAATTGAAAGCCTTAAAACTGGTGCAGAAAACCGTCTTATTTTAAAAGATTCAGCACTTGAATTTGCAAAAAACGTGGATATGATTCGCGATGTAAAGTCAGAAACAACAAGTTTTTCTAAAGATATAAAAAATTATAAAACTCCTGCAACTAAAGATGAAAAATTTCAGGCAAATCTTCCTGTAATCTCAAAAACAAATGTTACTTCAGACGGGAAAACTATTACAATTCCACCTCGCTCTGGAATAGAGATTCCGCTTCCAGATGAAGTAAAAAACAATCCGTCGCAAAAAATTGAATTTATATTAAAAGAAAATAAAACAGCCGACATAACAGAAAAAATAAATCATAATCCTAGAGGTCCTTTATTACCTTTGCCAGGTGAAATAAATTTTAAAGGTGTCACAGTTCAAAATAATCAAAGTGATCCTGCCCTACCTCCGTCAAAAAATGAAAATATTTCTTTAAATCCTGTTGAAGACAATAGAATTCTTTTTATAAAAAATAATGATGGAAGCGAAACTGAACTTGACCTTTCACGTTTTACAAAAAATACAGACGGTCAATACAATATAAATATTTCTTCAAAAGAATTTCCCGACGCACAAAGCATTATCATAAGAAACAGTAATACAGGTAAAGAACTTACAATGTCCATTCCATACAGTTTTGATTCAAATAAAAGTTTAGGATACGAAGCTGTAAATCCAATTTCAACTGCAGGAGATGCAATTGTACGTTATGAAGGAATTACAATTACTCGTCCTGTAAATGACATTGATGATATTGTAGAGCACGTTACCCTTCACCTTCATGAGCCTACAGAAAAAACTGCAACTATAAAAATTGATCCAGATAAGGAAGGTGCAAAAAATGCACTAATCACTTTTGTTGGAAAATATAATCAGACTATTGCGGAAATGACCATTCTTTCTACAAACAAAAGTGAAGTTGTTTCGGAACTTGATTATCTTTCAAAAGAAGAACAGGATGCTGAACTTGAAAAACTTGGTATGTTCAGTGCTGACTTTTCTCTTACAAACGGCAAATCAACTTTACAGCAGATTGCAACTGGAAGTTACCGTTTTGACGAAAATCAAGAAATTTCCATGCTGAGTCAGATTGGTATTTCAACAAATGCAAGTTCAGGCTTTGGAGGCGGATACAATGCTTCACAAATGCGCGGTTACCTTGAAGTTGATGAAAAAAAACTTGATGAATATCTTGAAAGTCATCTCGATGAAATAAAAAATCTTTTTGGCTATGACTCTGACGGGGACTTAATTATTGACAACGGTTTAGGTTACAGAATGGAAAAAGTACTTGCAGGCTGGGTTCAAAGTGGCGGTATTCTGTCAACAAAAACTTCTGCTTTAGACAAAAACATAAAATCATCAAATGAAAAAATTAAAAAACTTGAAACACAATTAGCGGCTAAAGAATCAGAATTAAAAAGAAAATATGCTGCAATGGAAGGCACACTGAACTCTCTTGAGTCACAGCAAAATTCCATAAGCAATTTTACAGACTCATTTAATCAGAATAAATAAGGGGAAATAAATGGAACTTAAAGTAAACGGTAACAAAGTAGACATAAAACTTGAAGGTGAGAAAACTATTGGTGAAGTATTAAAAGCCTTTGAAGAAGAAGCTGCCAAAAATAATGCAACAACAATAAAAATAAATCTTGACGGAAAAGAAATTCCTGCAGAAGAATTTGATGCGATTTTAAAAGAACCTGTTAAGGAAAACACTATACTTGATTTAACAGTTATAAGCGGAGACGACATTAGTGCAACTTTTAAAAGTTGTGCAAAAGAATTTACA
>CAZALL010000192.1:0-3387 GCA_964485955.1 uncultured Treponema sp.
TCATTAAAGAACTTTGGCCCTGTATTTAAAAGTAAAAATTATGGAACAATTACTTTTATGGAAAATAATGCTTTTAATTGGACAAACTTTAAAATGATTGTTCCTTCTGTAATTGATTCTGGAGCAACTGGCGAAGGAAGAGTTTCGTTTGATTATTTTATTTCTGACAATCTTAAAAATTCCTGGGATGGAGTTATAAGTTTTAAATTTAATGGAATGGAAAAAGAAGTTCGCTTCCTTTACAAAATGGAATCAACTGGTCTTCGTCTTGAAAATGCAAGTAAAGCTCCTCTTGATGAAGATGGCTATACTGTTACTGCCCATGCAGTAAGTCCTCTTGTAATGTTCTTTGCAAAATAGGGTAAGAGGATGGCATTTGTTCAGTTTTCTAAAGTTTCACTTGCTTTTGGTGATAGAGATATTTTAAAGGATGTTTGTGTTAATCTTGCAACTGGTACAAAAGCTGCACTAACTGGAGCAAACGGTGCCGGCAAGTCTTCGCTTATAAAAATTATGGCGGGTCTTATAAAGCCGGACAGCGGTGAACGTATTGTTCAAAAAGATTCACGCATTGCCTATCTGCCTCAGAGTGGTCTTGTTCATCATGGATGTTCGCTTAAGGAAGAAGCCGACAAGGCATTTGAGTGGGGCTATGAACTTCAGAAAAAAATAGATGCTTTAGGTGAACAGTTAAAGGAAAATCCTTCAAACACTGAGCGTCTTGTTATTGAACAAAGTGAATTGATTCAAAAACTTGATGAAAGTGGCTGGCACAGAAGAGAAGTCCTTGCGGAACAGGTTTTACTTGGTCTTGGTTTTAACCGTGAAGATTTTTCTAAGCAGACAGATGAGTTTTCAGGCGGCTGGCAGATGCGTATTGCTCTAGCAAAATGTCTTATGGGAAGTCCTGATATTCTTCTTTTGGACGAACCTACAAATTACCTGGATCTTGAAGCCCGTAACTGGCTTGAAAAATTTCTTGAGGATTTTAAAGGCGGATTTTTGCTCGTAAGTCATGACAGATATTTTCTTGATCATACTGTAAACGAAGTCTATGAACTTTTTGGCGGAGATTTAAAACGCTATCAGGGAAATTTTACTCATTATGAGCAGGTTCGTGCTGTTGAACTTGAAACATTGATTGCTTCTTATGAACAGCAGCAGGCAGAAATAAATAAGCTTGAAGATTTTATAAACCGTTTTGGTTATAAGGCAACTAAAGCTTCTCAGGCTCAGGAGCGGCAGAAGATGCTTGATAAACTACTTGCAAATAAAATTGAAATTCCTGAGAATTTAAAAAAAATACATTTTAAATTTCCACCTGCTCCTCATTCAGGGCAGCTTGTTTTGACATTAGATAAAGTTTGTAAAAATTATGGCGGACCAAATGTAATTGATAATCTGGAACTTGTCTTAGAAAAAGGTGAAAGACTTGTTGTTGCAGGAAGTAACGGGGCTGGTAAGTCAACTTTATTAAGATGTATTGCAGGCGTTGACAAAGATTTTTCTGGTACAATAAAAACTGGTTCTGGTGTTTCAATAGGATATTTTAGTCAGGACAGTGCAGAAAAAATTTCTGGAAGTGAAACTATTCTTGAGCGTCTTGAAAGAGAAGCTCCTCTTGAACTTGTTCCAAAAATGCGTGATATGCTTGGTGCTTTTCTTTTTCGCGGTGATGATGTTTTTAAAAGTATTGATGTTTTAAGTGGTGGTGAAAAAAGTCGTATTGCTCTTCTTGAACTTTTATTAAGACCTGTTAATCTTCTTGTACTTGATGAACCTACAAACCATTTGGATATGCATTCAAAAGATGTTCTTCTTGAAGCATTAAAAGATTTTGGCGGAACTGTAATTTTTGTTTCGCATGACCGTGGATTTATTGAAAGTCTTTCTACAAAAGTTTTAGAGCTTCGTAAAGGAAAGTACAGGCTTTTTGTAGGAGACTACAAATATTACATGCAGCGTCTGGAAGATGAAGCTTGTGGCAAAGTGGGAGAGCCGTTCGTATCTAAAGAAAATGCAATTTATTCAGCTCAGAAAAAAGAAAATACAAGTGAAACAAAACAGTCTTGGGAAGAAAAGAAAAAAATTGATGCTGAAAAACGCAAGATTGAAAAAGAAGTAAATCGTCTTGAAGAAGAAATTGCAAGGGCGGAAGAAAAAAAATCTGTGCTTGCAAATAAAATGGCAAACCCGGAAGTGTATACTAATGGAGAAAAATGCAAGGCTGTTCAAAAAGAAATTGATGAATTGGATTGCAAAATAAATGAACTTAATGATCTGTGGGAAAAAGCTGCAGAAAAATTGGAGGAATACAAATGAAAGTTTTAGTTATTGGTGGTGCCGGATATATTGGCAGTCATGTTGTAAAAGAAATGATGAATGCAGGTCACGAGGTAACTGTTTTTGATAATCTTTCAAGCGGATTAAGACAAAACCTTTTTGCTCAAAATGATTTTATTTACGGAAATATTTTACTTACTGAAGATTTGGATGCAGCCTTTGCCCGTGGCTTTGACGCTTTTGTTCATCTTGCAGCTTTTAAGGCAGCAGGTGAGTCAATGGTAAAGCCGGAAAAATATTCTGTAAATAATATTACTGGAACATTAAATATTATGAATGCAGCTCTAAAGCATAACTGTCTTAAAATGATTTTTTCTTCAAGTGCTGCAACTTTTGGAGAACCGCAGTATTTGCCAATTGATGAAAATCACCCTCAAAATCCTATTAATTATTATGGTTTTACAAAGCTTAAGATTGAAGAGTTTATGGACTGGTATGACAAACTTAAGGGAATGAAGTTTGCTGCCTTAAGGTATTTTAATGCAGCAGGTTATGATCCTCAGGGAACTATATGCGGTCTTGAACAAAAGCCTGAAAATCTTTTACCTCGTGTAATGGAAGTTGCATGCGGAATGCGTGACGGTTTAAAAATTTTTGGAACAGATTATGACACTCGTGATGGAACTTGTATTCGTGATTATGTTCATGTTACAGATTTAGCACGTGCTCATGTTATGGCATTGGATTATATTGAAAAAAATAATAAGAGTATCAAATTAAATCTTGGTACAGAAAAAGGAACAACTGTAAAAGAAATTCTTGAAGCTGCAAGAAGAATTACTGGAAAAGAGATTCCTGCAGAAGAAACACCACGCCGCCCTGGAGATCCTGCAAGTCTTTACGCTACAAGCTCTCTTGCAAAAGAATTGCTTGGATGGCAGCCCCAGTATTCTGATGTAGATACACTTATCAGTACAACATGGAATGTATACAAAAAAAATCTCGGGATAAAATAAAATGCCAGTTGAATTTAAAACTATAAAAGATTTTCTTGAATCACAGACTCATCAGATGGCTGAATTGGAAAGGATTTTAAATGCAATT
>CAZALL010000193.1:0-3362 GCA_964485955.1 uncultured Treponema sp.
AAAATTATAGAACATAAAGAAGAACATTAAAGGCATTAAATACATCATCAGTTTCATATTCATTTGACTTGAAGTATTTGTTGCTGGTGTTGCACCTTGAGATATTTTTGAACTTATAAACTGCGATACAACATAAATAATTGGAAGAAGACGAATATTATTCTGCATCCATCCAGTTAAAGGAATTTTCTTTGACCATGAGAATATACTATCTCCAATTGAAAGATCATCTATCCATCCTTTTATAAAACTTGCTCCTCTAAATTCGTAGTAATTACTAAATACACGATAAAGTGCAATAAGAATGAACATTTGAATAATCATTGGAAGACATCCACTCATTGGATTATATCCGCTTTCCTTATAAAGTTTTTGTGTTTCTTCACTAAGTTTTACCTGATTATCTTTATACTTTGCCTGAATAGCCTGCATTTTTGGCTGAATTTCCTGCATCTTAATTGAACCAAGTGAACTTTTAAGATTAAGAGGAAAAAGTAAAATCTTAATAAGGAATGTAAGAATAATAATTGCTACACCCCAGTTTTTAACAAGTTTAAAAATCATTTCAAGACACCATTTAAGTGCAATTTCAATAGGTCTTGTAAATGTTCCAGACTGAAGAGCTTCATTAAATTTCATATTAAAAAGATGCCATTCATTTTTATCTTTATTATTATATTTAATTAAAGAAGCTTCATTTCTTGGTCCAACATAAATGTAATAAGTATCATTTACTGATTTTTCTGTAACTGGATTTCTTGAAACAAATACCTGTGCATTTTTTTCTACAGAAGAATTACCTGTTGCAGTTCTTACATCTAAAACCATTGATTGTGGATTTACTGGACTTACAAGCATACAAAAATATTTTCCTGCAGCTCCTACCCAAGTCCATGGCTTATTGTAAAGCTTATTATCCATATTTTTAATTTGCTTTTTAGATCCATTGTATGCAACATACTGTCTGATATCATATCTGTCTTTTTTATTTACTTTAGGACCAATTTGAGGTGAAGTTCTTAATGTATAAGAAGCTCCTCCAATATCTAATGCATTTGAATCATCTTTAGAAATAAGGGACAAATCAAGTTTAAAAACTTCTTCATCTTCTTTAAATGTATACAGTTTAGCCAATGTAAATACATGAACTTTTTCATCTTTATCTTTGATGGAATAATCTTTATAAAAACCTATTGTATAATCATCAATTTGTTTTACATTAAAAATTTCATTCAAAATTAATCCATGTGAATTACCAAAATTAACAGACAAAGCTCTGTTATTTTCTGTAACATTATCAGCCATTTCAATTTCGTTACCTTTTTCGTCAATATAAATGTAACTTACAATATCGCCACCTTTATTTGTAAAAGTAACCCTGGCTTTATTTGTTGTAATCGTATAATTCTGTTCAGTTTTTGTTTCAATATTTTCATTTTTTTTCAAAACAGAATTTACATTCATAGATTCAAGAGCATTTTTTTCTGCAATTTTAGCCTGCTCTTCCTGTTGTTTTTCATATGCCTGCTGTGCTTCAATAGCTTTTTCCTGACTCTTTGGTCCAAATACTTTTGCCTGAAGTATAATTGAAACTGTCAGAATAAGCGCACATAAAGAAATAGTGATAATAATGTTTTTTTTCATATTATTGTCCTATATGACAATCAATCTGGAACTGGATCATACCCACCTTTACAGAAAGGATTACATCTCAATATCCTCTTGACTGAAAGATATAGTCCTTTAAAAGGACCATGTTTTTTTATTGCTTCCAATGCGTATTGAGAACATGTTGGTGTATAACGACACGCAGGAGGAAAAATCGGAGAAATACAAACTTGATAAAAGCGTATTGGAAAACAAAGAAGTTTTATAAAAAAATTTCTTATTTTCTTAATAAATTTGCTTTTTGACATAATGTCCGAAATTGCTCACACCGCGTGCTGAACGAGAAGTTTCCAGGATAAACAAAAAATAATATGTCATATCCGGTGTTCAGGTGTGTTTTATATTGACGATAAATTTCACGGCCATAGCGCTTAGCATGATTACGCTCTACTGCATTACCAAAGCCGCGAGGTAAAGGAAAACCAATTCTATTAAAAGACTGATCATTTTTTATGTAAAAGAGTTTTGCACCCTGTACACTAACCTTTAAACCGTTTTTAAAAATATTTTGGATGTCAGCAGGACGTTTAACGTGTTCTTTCTTACAAAAACGTCCTGTTTTTAACAAGCTTGTTTCCATCCCAAAAAGATTAGTACTTCTTTTTTTCGTCACAAACAGAAAGCTTTTTGCGTCCCTTAGCTCTTCTGCGGGCAAGTACAAGTCTTCCTCCGCGAGTTGCCATGCGAGCACGGAAACCAAATTTTCTATTGCGTTTAACTTTGCTTGGTTGATATGTACGTAACATAATGAACGCTCCTTTAAAAAAAATTGAATGTAGTTCAATAATCTACCATTATTTTTTTGAATTGGTCAACATACTTTTTTCTAAATCTTCAAAAATTGCCTTTAATTCAGGGGGTAATTCCTTTTTTTGAGCAGAATTTTCATTAAATTTTTCATTATTCAAAGATTTTTCTTCTTCTTTTATGCGATTTTCTATTTTTCTTTTAGTATTTTCAACAGAATTATCTTCATCAACTTTTGCAAGAGATGCTTCTTTTCCCTTAAGTTTAAATGCAAGAGAATTTATTTCCAGCTGAGGACAATTTCTATTTAATCCATTTATAATATATTTTTTTCTAAATTGAAGCATTTGTATCCAACCTGGATGATCTGTTTCAATTAAAAGAACTTTATTTTTAAGATCAACAATTTTACTATGATCATATAAATTTTGACCTTCATATTCATTTGCACCTTTTATTGAAAGAAGAGTTTTTTTCCATGCATTTTCAACAGAATTTACTTCTTCCATTTCTTTGCAATTTATATTATTAAAAGTTTTCATTATAAAATCATTTAATTTAACTGCATCATCAGACATTTTTTTCTTTCCAACCTCCATTTTCTATTTCAAAAATTTTAGTTTTATCAGTTTTATAACGTTCATAAGGTTCACCAGGCAAAAATGTACAAAATAATTGATCATAATCTGGTAAAAGAGAAGTAACTTTTTCTCTTTTTTCTGGATCTAATTCAAGCATTACATCATCCATAAGTAAAACAGGATTTTTACCAGTAATTCTTTTATAAAAATGAGCCTGAGCATTTCTTAAAACAAGAGCTAATAGTCTTCTCTGTCCAGTAGATGCAGTAGGTACAAATATTTTTTCATTTCTAGTAAATATTATTTTATCTCTATGAGGACCACTCATTGTAGTTCCCATTTCTTTTTCAATTTCTCTTTTTTTAT
>CAZALL010000194.1:0-3337 GCA_964485955.1 uncultured Treponema sp.
ATTGCAGAAATTGAAAAAACATACGGTAAATAATGCAAGAAATTGATGACAAAGAGCCAATACTTTATTGACATAAAATCAATTTTACCGTATTATAGTCGAACTATTGTAATTTGTTAAGGTAGGTAAGTATATGTCTAGAACATGTGATATTTGTGGAAAACACCCTATTCATGGATGCAAAGTAAGCAAAACATACAATCATACAAAACGCACTTGGAAACCTAATCTTGTTAGAATTAAGACAGAAGTTGGTGGAACAACTTTAACTGTAAATGTATGTACACGCTGCCTTCGCTCAGGTTTCATCACAAAAAAGGTAAATGTAGTGCCAGCTAATGCGGGTGCTAAAGAATCTAAATAAGATTTTCCGTTACCTTAAGACAAACCCGTCTAAACACAGGCGGGTTATTTTATTTTAAAACATTTCAATTTCAAGTCCGTCGTAAGAAGGTTCTACCCTACCACCAGACTTTACTATAAGCGAAAGATTTTCAAATTCGCATAAATGTTCATCAATATATTGCTGTACCTGAATATGACTTTTATCATGAGTCATATGTGTAAAAAATGTATTTTTTGCTCCAAGAATATTTGCCATGCTTAGGGCTTTAAAAAATGAAAAATGCGTCGAATGAGATTGTTCTCTTAAAGCATCAATAACAACAGTATCCAAAATACCAGCATTTTCCTCGATAATCTTCAATGTCTGCATTGGAATAAAATTGCAGTCTGTTAAATACGCCACAGAATGTTTTTTATTGTCTTTAGAAATATGACTTAAAAGCCAGCCGCAATCACTCATAAGTCCATGCATTAAAAGCAAAGGAACACACATAAGATTTTTTATTACAAGCGGATTTTGTTCACTATATTTAGAAACATCATTAAGAAGCAAATTTGGCTTACCGCCACCTTCCTTTACCTCTGTAAAAACGTAGTCAAATTTTATTTTTATATCAGAAACAGTTTTTTTATTTGCATATACAGGCAACGGAGGATCGCTTTTCAAACCAGACATTTTTGGTTTTATGCATGAAAAACGCCTCAAGTCATCAAGACCATGCAGATGATCAGCATGTGGATGAGTTATAAAAACAGCATCCAGCCTTTCAATATTATTTTCAAGTGCCTGCAGTCTAAACTCAGGCCCCGTATCAATTACAATATCAAGGGGAACAAAATTTTCACTTTCTTTTTCATCCCTATTTGTTATGTAACAGGAAGCTCTATAGCGCCGGTCACGAAAATCTTTTGAAGTACATACAGGACAGTGACAGCCAATCACAGGAACCCCAAAACTAGTTCCACTGCCCATAATAATTAATTTCATTACAAATACTACTCTTGAGAAGAAGACTCATCTTTTGAATATTCTTCTTCAAAATTTTCTTCTTCTAAAACAATATCCTGTGAAGCAGATTTTTCCTGAGCAAGACGTTTATTTTCTGCTTGAATAACGTTTTCAGGAATTTTTGAACGATCAATAATTGCAAGCTTATAGTAAGCTCTTGGTAATCCAGAAATATTACTTGAATACATATTTATAACTTCATCAAGCATTGGAAGAGCCTGAGCATATTTTTTCTGTTTAATCAAAAGATGGGCAATTTCATAACGACCTTCTACATAGCGAGCATTGTCTATTCCATAACGCTGTAAAAGCATAATGTAATAAGACTGGGCACCATCATAATCTCCTTTATCTGTTGCACTCTGAGCCAACTGAACAATTTCGGCCGCACTGGCATCATTTGAAACTTGAGGAAGTGTATTTTTTGTAGAAGCACAGGAAGCAAAAACTAAAAAAGTAAAAACAGAAGCTAAAATGAAAGTAATTTTTTTCATATATGATTTCCTTAAAAAATTTATTTTCTATAAAAAGAAGTATTTTGTTTTAAGATAGTAACACAAAACACTCTTATATTCAATTTAGAAAAATTTCCTAAAGGTATTTTTTTAACTCCTGCCCGCTGACTCCTGCAAATAATTCAACTAAATGCTTGGCGGGACTGCAATTAATTTTTTGCAAGAGAACTTCTTCTATCTGAAAAAATCCAGCATCTGAACTCATTTCAACTTTAATGCGTATAGGTTTTTCTTCTCCCTGAGAAATCTCTACTTTTTCTATAGAATTTGCTGAATATTTATGAATGTCCCCAACCTTAGGTTGATCTTTATTAAGTTCCATCGGAATACGGGCACGTCCTTTAGTCATGTCACATCCATCTGCAATTAAAATCAAACCTGCTTCAACAGAATGAATTTTTCTTGTTCCCATATGACCTGCAATTCCTTCCACAGCAAGAGAACGAATTACAACACGACGGCTAAGATTTTCTTCCCCAGGAATAAGTTCATTTAAAATTCTTTCAATAACAGGCAAAGCTAAAAAAACACTGTAAAGTTCATGATCCTGCCTGCCAATGCTCATTCCAAAATCATGACAGAATGAAGAAAACACAATAGCCGTAACGCTGTCACAAAAAGTTCCATTTCCTTCAGCTTCAAGACTAGTTTTCATTCCCTTTGAATGCAAAATCGAAAGCATTTTTAGAGCATTATAACATACAGTCCTCATATGAACAGGTCCATGATCATTAAAACCAAGACGTACTATCGAAACTGAATTTGCATAATTTTGAATAGCCTCAACTTCTTTATCGTTCATAAGATGGTGGGCAACTTTATAAGGCAAGTAATCTTTTTCTTCTGTAGAATTAACTAATTCTTCAAGTCTGTCTAAAATTTTTTTTTCCATCGAAATTTCTTTTGCACTTTTCATTTTTTTTACCTCGATATTTAATCCAATTTTAAAAACAAATACT
This sequence comes from uncultured Treponema sp., assembly GCA_964485955.1. Lineage (GTDB taxonomy): Bacteria > Spirochaetota > Spirochaetia > Treponematales > Treponemataceae > Treponema_D. The sequence continues at coordinate 2,829 of CAZALL010000194.1, forward strand.
TTTATAGTCAACCTCATGCAGAAGCAAAAATTACGCCCCTTGTGATTTCAACAAAATAGAAAAACATAGGCTTATATTGTAGAAAAATGGCATTTTCTATAAAATAGAAAAATCTTATTTAAGGAATACTTTAAATGATCACAAAACTATTAGCTTTTATTCTCTACTTTGTACTTGTCATTGCAATAGGAATTTACTTTTTTGTAATAAGCAAAAGTACAAATGAAAAAGACTACTTCCTTGGCGGAAGAAAAATGGGTGCATTTGTTACAGCTATGAGTGCACAGGCTTCAGATATGAGTGGCTGGCTTTTAATGGGCTTTCCGGGTTCAATTTTTGCATTTGGTATGGGAAAAGTCTGGATTGGAATTGGTCTTGCCATAGGAACATCTGCAAACTGGATTTTTGTTGCTACAAGATTAAGAAGATTTTCTCAAGCAGCAAATGACTCTATTACACTTCCACAGTATCTTACAAACCGTTTTGCTTCTTCAAGTCCCATACTTAAA
>CAZALL010000195.1:0-3332 GCA_964485955.1 uncultured Treponema sp.
CACTTAAACGCTTTAAGGATGACGCAAAAGAAGTTAAGGCAGGCTACGAGTGTGGTGTAGGAATTGAAAACTGGCAGGATCTCCAGGTAGGCGATCAGCTTGAAGTAATTGAATATGTTCAGGTTGCAAGAAAACTAGGAGAAACTCTCGCAGAAGAAGAAGCTAAAAAGAAGGCAGAAGCAGCGTCTTCTATGACAACAGAGGCTTAATCTTTATGGGACAGTACAGACTTTTACGCCTTGGAGAACAGTTTAAGCAGGAAATCTCACAGATGATTTTACGCCATGAAATAAAGGATCCAAGGGTTAGTGAATTTCTTACAATAAATAGAGTTGAAGTTTCAGGGGACTTGTCTTATGCCAAAATATATGTGTCAAGTTTCTTGGACTCAAACTCTGTTGCAAGAGGGGTTGCTGGTTTGCAGAGTGCAGCTGGTTTCATTCAGTCTTCAATCGCAAAAAAAGTAAGAATTTATAAATTTCCAAAATTTACTTTTATTGCAGATGAATCTCTTCGTGACGGTTTTGATATGGTTCATAAATTGAATCAGCTGGAAAAAGAACAGAATGAAAGAGAAAGACAGTTAAAGGAAAATTTACCCTCTGATGCAGAAGAAAAACAAGAGTAACATATCATCACTTGTACTTTTAGCCAAACAGTCGGGAAAAACTTCTTTTTCTTCACTGTGGGATATAAAGCACGCTTTAAATACAGATAAGGTTGGACATACAGGTACACTTGATTCATTTGCTGACGGACTGCTTGTTGTTTTAACTGGGCATTTAACACATCTGGTATCTCATGTTACAGGAATGTCTAAAACTTATTATGCAGTTGTGGCATTTGGTCAGGAAACAGATACTTTAGATCCTCTTGGAAAAATAATAAAAACTTCAAAAGCACTTACAAAAGCTCAGGTAGAAGAAGTACTTGTAAAATTTCGGGGTGCACTTTTACAGACTCCTCCGCTTTACAGTGCAGTGCATGTTGATGGAAAAAGGGCTTCTTCTCTTGCCAGAAGCGGAAAAGACGTAAAACTTGAACCAAGACAGATTTTTGTCTACGAAAATGAACTTCTAGATTTTAAAGAAGAAGATTTTACTGGACGTTCCTATGCACTTTTAAAAATTACCTGTTCAAAAGGAACTTATATTCGTTCTTTAGCAAGAGATATTGCATATTCAGCTTCATCCTGTGCACATCTAATAGCTTTAAGAAGAAGCAGTTTAGGGCCTTTTAATTTGGAAGATGCTGTCTCTTACAAAAAATTAAAAGCTTTTACTATAGAAAATGCACTTTTAGACGAAGCAAAGTTAAAAGAAAATTATATTGATGAAAAAAAAGTTGAAGACAAGGAACTTTATGAAGAAATAAGGAATAAGGCTTTGCTTATGACAGTTCCTCTAGCAAAAAAATGCGGTTTTGATTCCCTTGAATTAAAAAGTGAAGCGGAAGAAAATTACATGAACGGTCGGTCTGTAAAAAGTAATTGGTTTATTCCGCTTGAAGATAAAAAAAATGAAGATTTAAATTCTCAAAAAAAATTACCATGGAAAAAAGAATTTGCAGTTTTTTATAAAAATTCCTCGTTTGCCGGAATAATTGCATGTGAAGATAAAAATTACACTTATTCTTTTTGTGTAAAAAATGAATTGAACCTTCAAAAAAATATAAAAATTTTTTCATATGAGGATATTGTTGAAGAAAGATTTCCACTGGAATATAAAAAAATGGGAACTGCTCTTTCGATAGGATCTTTTGACGGACTTCATTTAGGTCATGTTGAAATTTTAAATAAGCTTTTAGAAAATAAAACTTACGTACCGGGAGTAATAACTTTTACTTCTTCGGTAAAAAATGCTTTTAACAGCAGTGAAAAAGATATTTATTCACTTGATGAAAAATTAAAACTCTTAGAGTCCAAAGGTCTTAAATTTGCTATAGTAATTGACTTTTCACCGCAAATCGCTACAATGGACGGAGTTAAATTTCTGTCTATGGTTGCAGATAAAATTGGATTAAAGTTTTTAGCTGAAGGCATGGATTTTAACTGCGGTTACAAAGGACAGACTGGCATTAAGGAAATTGAAAGTCTTTCAAAGATAATGAATTTTAAATTTTCTGTAGTTCCTGATGTAATTTTTGAAGGAGAGCGTATCAGTTCTTCCCGTATAAGGGAATCAATTGCACTTGGTCATTACGACAAGGCAGAAAAGATGCTTGGAAGAGCATATAAAAGATAATATTTCTGTTTTAAACAGGATATAAATATTAAACCGTCGTGAATAATTTTTACCTGGCTAGCGGTTGCCATCGCTTTCTTAGGAAAAGATTTTAGGCGGTAAAAAAAAGGAGTAAGTATGGCACTTACAAAAGAAACAACTTCATCATTAGTAAGCAAATTTGGTGCTAACGCTAATGACACAGGAAACTCTAAAGTTCAGGTTGCAATCTTAACTGAACGCATCAAGCAGCTTACAGCTCACTGTAAACAGTTCCCAAAGGATACTGGTGCATCACGTGGACTTCTTAAGCTTGTTGGTCAGCGCAGAAAGATGTTAAGGTTCATCATGAAAAACGATCTTGAAGGTTACCGTTCACTCATTAAGGAACTTGGTATCCGTAAGTAAGTTAGACATTAAGGCAGCCCAAGGTAAATTTATCTGAGGGTTGCCTTTTGTTTTTTAGCAGTTTTCTGCACATGCATTCTGGCTGTTCAAACGGAATGTAGAAAAAGACCACAAAAGAAGGAAAAGAAATGGTACAAAGAGTAACAAAAAAAATTGGTGATCAGGAACTTATTCTTGAAACAGGCAAAATTGGTAAACAGGCAAACGGCTGTGTTTATGCTCAGTTTGGTGGAACAGCTGTTATTGCAACAGTATGTGCTTCTAGTGAAGCAAAGGAAGGCCTTGATTTTGTTCCTGTAACAGTAGAGTACAATGAAAAATTTTATGCTGCCGGAAAAATCCCTGGCGGTTTTGTAAAGCGTGAAGGTCGTCCAAAGGATAAAGAAATTCTTGTAAGCCGTCTTATTGACCGCCCTATGAGACCTTTATTTTATAAGGAATTTGGACGTGAAATTCAGATTGTTCCAACATGTGTTTCTATTGACGGTGTTAATCCGCCAGATATTCTTGCTGTAATTGCAGCTTCTGCCGCAGTTTCAATTTCTGACATTCCGTTTAACGGACCTGTTGCAGGTTGTCGTATTGGTTATCTCAACGGCGAATATATTGTAAATCCAACCTATGATCAGATGGAAAAAGTTCAGCTTGAAATTGTTGTTGCCGGAACAAAAGACGGTTTTACAATGGTTGAAGGTGGAGCTA
>CAZALL010000196.1:0-3332 GCA_964485955.1 uncultured Treponema sp.
AAATTGCCCGTTCATTTAATAAAAAATTCTGTAAACCGGGTGAAGAAGTTTTCCCGGAACCAGCAGCACTTTTATCAAAGTCATCTACAATTTTAGGCTTAGACGGAAGTCAGAAAATGTCAAAAAGCCGTGGAAATGCAATCATGCTTTCTGCCAGTGAAGATGAAACTGCAAAACTTATAAAAAAAGCAAAAACCGATGGTGAAAGATTTATTACATATGATCCTGAAAAAAGACCCGAAGTTGCAAATCTTTTAAAATTAATTTCTCTTTGTACACAAGAGGCACCAGAATCAATTGCAGCAAGAATTGGAGATGGTGGTGGCGGAATGCTTAAAAATATGCTTACGGAAGCAATAAATGAAAAATTAAGGCCAATCCGTGCAAAGCGTGCAGAACTTGAAAAAGAACCCCAATACATACGCGACGTACTTCTTGATGGTGTTGAAAAAGCGAGAGCAATAGGTCAGGAAACATTAAAAGAAGTTCGTCATGTAATGAACATGGAAATATAATGTTCATATCTCTATAGAAGTTTTTTAAAATTATATTTTTTTAACTTCTATAGAGGATATTTTTCTTGATAAAGATTTTTTGCAAGATCAAGCAGTTTTTGTTTTTCATTCATCCAAGGGGAATCTAGAACCGTTTCAAAAAGTTCTTTTAAAATTAAACCAAGAGTCTTTCCGGCTGGTATTCCGCATGCAATTAAATCAGTTCCTTTTACTCTTAAATCTTTAATTGAAAAGGCTGTTGATTCTTCAATTACTTTTTTTATTCTCTCTTCAAATTCAAGAAGGTTAAGTCTTGCAGGACTAAGCTCTTCAATTTCTTTATTGTGTTTTCCATAAATATCTGCAAGGCGGAGTGCAAACAGATCATCAATATTTTCAAGACCGGTTCTTACAATAAATCTTCTTACAGCCGCATCTGACCAATTGCTTTCATAATAAAACATGTGTTCTTTTACTAAATGACAGACTCTTTCGATTATGGCATTTGGATATTTTAATCTAATTAAAATCTGCCTTGTCATTTCTTCACCTTTATTTTCGTGTCCATGAAAATGAATTTCTTCAACAGATACTCCTGTTTTGGAATCTGTTACAGTTTGTATTTTTTTTGCAGCAGGTTTTCCTATGTCATGAAAGAAAGCTGACAGTCTTAAAACCAGAAGTGTATCCTTATCTATACTTTTATTTTCCCTAAATACTTTTGCTCCGTCTGTAGAATAAAGTAGATGGTCTGCAACGTCAAATTCATGAAATCCTCTTGCATCAGATTGAATACAGTTTCGGGCAGCAGAAAATTCACCAATAAAAAGGTTTAACATACCGCTTTCTTCAAGAAGTTTTAAACTATAGCTTGGTTTTTTACTTAAAAGAATTTTATTAAATTCATCTCTAAATCTTTCTACAGAAATTCCCTGCACTTTTTTTAAAATACGTTCATTTGAGAGTGCTTTAAATGTTTCTTCTTCGATTTTAAAACCTAACTGACCTGCAAAGCGAACTGCTCTTACTGGCCTTAATCCGTCTTCATTAAATCTTTCATAAGGACTACCGACCGTTCGTATTATCTTATTTTTAATATCTTCCTGCCCGTTAAATGGATCTACTAAACATTCATCAGTTAAATCAAATGCAATTGCATTCATTGTAAAATCACGGCGGCTTAAGTCTTCTTCAATTTTACCTGCATATTCAACTTTGTCAGGATGTCTGCCGTCTGAATAATCTGCTTCTGTCCTAAACGTTGTAGTTTCAAGTTCCATTCCAAAAATGTGGATTGTTACAGTCCCATGAGCAATACCTGTAGGAACAACTTTGTGAAAAATCTTCATGACTTCTTCAGGACGGGCATTTGTTGCAAGATCAAAATCATGTACCGCTTTTCCTAAAATTGCATCTCTAACAGCACCACCTACAAGATAGGCTTTAAAACCGTGTGAGATAAAAATGTCATTTACTTTCTCGAGTTCATAGGGTATTTTAATTATGCTCATAAAATTAATTTTATATAAAAAAGGAATAAAATTCTATGCATGCAGTTATTTTTACAGGTGGAGATATTTGCTCTAATGAAAATCTCCACAAGATTCTTTCTAGATATGAAAATAAAATTTTTTATGCAGCTGATTCTGGACTTGAATATTTTAATTCTTATGAACTTTATTGCAAGAAAAATAATTTTAATCTGCCTGTTTTAAAATGCATTTTAGGAGATATGGATTCTCTTAAGGATTTATCACTCTTGCAAAAATACAAAAATATTCCTTTACAAAAATTTATGAGGGATAAAGATTTTACTGACACAGAACTTGCAGTTTTTTATGCAGATAAATTTCTTAAAGATAATTCTTTTTGTGAAAATAAAATAATTTTATGTGGGGGCGGTGGAGGCTGTCTTTCTCATCTGCTTACAATTTATGATTCCTTTTCAACTTCCATTCATCCGGATGTATGGATTCAAAAAGAAGAATGTATTTATTTTATTAAAAAAAATTCTTTTGTTGAAATATTAGATTTAAAATGTGATGACAATGTTTCTGTTTTTAGACTTTCATCTTCCAGAAAAAAAGGAAAATTTTTTACAGATGGATTTATCTGGGAATCTGATGTTTTTAGAAAAAAAGGTCTGCCTAGTATTAGAAACAGAATAAAAAAAGAATATTTTGATAAAGAAAAAAACGTAAAATTTTGTGTAAAAAAGACCGATTGCCTTTTGTCTCTGCCATTTGATGCACAATTAAATTCCTGCAGAAACAAAAATAATTGAACGGCTTAAAAGCAAAAATATAAAATTAATCAACATAAGAAAAAAGAGAATTATACTGAAGATAATGTATTTTTTTGTTTTTATAATAAAAGAATATATTACGCTCATTATTAGGCCTGCTAAAATAAATATTAACAGAGCAAGACAAATAAATGTACAAAGCAGAATAATAAAATTTAAGGTTGAATCTAAAAAGCCTTGGTAATTCCCAGAAATAAAAAAAACGCTCATAACGATAAGGAGCAACTGTAGAAAAACAATTGTTCTTACTGTAAGCGGATAAAGAAACCCTGGTTTAAATGAAGTTTTCTTTTTAGTTAGTGATTCTTTTTTTTCTAAACTTTTATTGCTCATATAAATTCTTGTTTGTTTCCTTTAAAAATTATTTGTGCTTTAAATTAAAAGTGATTATCATTATACTCAATTATGTTATATTTTTCGACAGGTGATTTATGAAAAAAAGCAGGATTATTGCAAATATAATTCTTTTGGTTATTGTTGCAGTCGTAGTTTTTATGATTGGTTGGGTTCAGATTCTTGTAAAACCGGGGCAG
>CAZALL010000197.1:0-3261 GCA_964485955.1 uncultured Treponema sp.
CATTCATGCAATCTGTTCTTTTAGAAGGTTTTAAAAAATTTTCTTCTTCAAAAATTCAGCCACTTTTGATTAAAGGGGAAAATGCAGTATATACTCATGATAATGCAGGTTCTTCATCTTATGTAATGAAAGTATTTGAAAGTCCTTCCTGCACAAGTAAAGATTATATTGCATCAAAACTTGCTGCAAAAATTTATTCTGAAATTTTATACAGTGTTGTAAGAGAAAAATATGGGGCCTGTTATACACCTCAGTCTTTTACTATAAGCTCAAAGGCTCCTTATGGTGGAATTTATTTTTATAGTGTGAGCAATTTAGATGTAATAAAAGATGCAGAATGTGAAGCAGAGAATATTATGGCATCGGGAAAAATAATTTCTGGTAAAGACAAAGATGGAAATTTTATTTTTGAAAGTTTAAAAGCTCATCTTGAAAATTATATAAACTCTTATTTAAATTCAAGTTATGAGGGTACATTAACAAATGCATCTGTATGTGCAAGAATGAGCGGAAGTCTTCTTATGTATGGTGATGTAAATTATTCCAGCCGTATGATAAAAAGTGCCAGTAAAGTTAGTGTAAAGGATATTGAACGAGTATTTAAAAAATATTTTATGTCTGAAAATAACAGGTGGTTTGTTGTCTGTGGTTCTGAGCTTTTAGAGAGTGCCTGTGAAATTTTTAAATAAATTATTGATGAGATTGTAGGCTACAGAACCTGCTTTTGGTGTTTTGGGCAGGTTGTCTATGCTAAAAAAATCTGCCTGTGCAATTTCATCTTCTTGTATTTTTATCTGGCCACTTTTGTATTCTGCATAAAAGGCACACATTAACTGGTCGGGGTAGGGCCAGCCTTGAGAGCCGCAGTATTTTAAATTTTTTATTTCAAGCCCTGTTTCTTCTTTTACTTCGCGATGAACACATTCTTCAAGTGTTTCTCCTATTTCTACGAAGCCTGCTACGCATGTAAAAACATTTTGATTTCTGTATGTATGTTTGACAAGTAAAATCTTATTTTCTTTTTTTACAAGCACAATAACAGCGGGTTCTATGCGAGGAAAAATTTGTTTTTTGCATTTAAGGCATACTCTTGCTGTAAATTTTGGATCATCATAAAGTCCTTGAGCACAAGATGGACAGTATTTTGTTGAAGCCCTCCATTTGCAAAGCCCCATGGCTCTGGCAGAAAGAGCACCAAGTTTTGAAGGTAAGGCATTATTTTGTTCCTGTATAGTTTTAGAAATCCAAAAAAATTCTCTTAGAGGTACAGTATAATATTCTGGTGGAAGTGGAGTATCTTTTTCAAGAACTATGGCAGAATAATTTTTATCTTCTTCTTCAAACCAATCACTGGCGGTCTGTGCTTTTATTATTTTTAAACAAAAATCTCTGTCAGGTAAAGATGAGTTATCTATGGGAAGATTTAGCGTATTTTTTTTTAGTACAATAGAATCTTCAATGAATATAAAATTTGTATTTTGTAAAAAATCTTTAGGATTTCCTTTGATTGCCATGAAAATATTTTACCACTAAAATTTAGTTTTTTAAATTAAAGAATTTAATTGTTTTGTAGTTTTAATTTTAAATAAGAATTTAATTTGTTGAGAACATTACGTTTATTTTTTGTCCATTCTGGTGCAATTAAAAGTTTTTTAGGACCGTCTCCTGTTAAACGGTGTATTACAATATTCCGCGGAATTATTTTTAGAGCTTTTACAAGAAGTTCAAAATATTCTTCCATTTCAAGGCATTTAAAATTACCGGCAGTGTAAAGTTTTTCAAGAGGTGTATTTTTTAGAACATATAAGACTGTAAATTTTATTCCGCTTGTACCGTTTTTTAAGGCAAATTTTACGGAATTAATCATGTCTTTTTCTGTTTCTCCAGGTAGACCAAAAATTATATGGCTTACAACATGAATGTCAGGTGCCTTGTTGTGTAATTTTTTCATTATTTTAGTGTAAACAGAACTTTTATAGCATCGATTAATTTTTTTTGCTGTTAAATTATTTGAAGTCTGAAGTCCAAATTCAATTTGAACAAAAAATTTTTTACTTAAAGCTCTAAGAAAGTCAATCATGCTGTCACTTAAGCAGTCGGGGCGAGTGGCAAGAGCTAATCCTTTTACCTGAGGGCATGACAGGGCTTCAATATATTTTTTTTGAAGAACTTCCTGGTCGCCGTAGGTTGAAGTAAAATTCTGGAAGTAGGCTATAAAAACAGGCTTCTTTTCATTGTTGATATTTTCTTTTCCGCGTCTGCCGTATGCTTTTTTTTCAATAAGCTCAATGGCTTTTTTTACCTGCATTTTTATTGGTAAAATTGCAGAACTTGAAAATTCTCCAGAACCACCCGCAGAACAAAAAATGCAGCCACCCGTAGAAAGACTTCCGTCGCGGTTTGGACAAGTGCATGCACTATCAAGAGAAATTTTATAAGTTTTTACTCCAAAAATTTTTTTATAAAAATCAGATGCACTGGTGAATGTAAAACTTGTGGAAGATGCCATGTAAAAAATATAGTCATTGACTAAAATTGTGTCAATTTGAAGTTATTTGAATTTTTTTGTATAAAAGTTTACGTACTTTCTTTTAGCATTTTGTGGGAGTATCGCAGTTTTTGTGTTTGGCGCTTGCTACAGGATTTTTAAATAAATGTAAGTGTGTTACAAATGTAACAGGTATTTACAAAAAAAATGTTTCTTGATAAAGTTGTCGTATGAATGAACAAAAATACACAAGATGTCAGATTGTCCCGGCGTCTTATATTGATTCAGAGTGCCGGATGACAGTTTATGGAATGGTTTCCTATACTCAGGATATTACAGGCTATCACGCTACTGCAACAAAAATTACAGTTCCTCATATGCATCAGAAGGGACTTACATGGATTGTTTCAAAGCAGCGTTTTGTAATTGAAGAATATCCTTTGTGGATGGATGAATTTGCAATGACTACATGGTCAAACAGTCCGCGTGGTATTCTTTTTAACAGAGAATATGAATATTCATATATTGAACCTAATGGTAAAAAAGATTTTTTATCTTTACCAGAAGAAGGTCGCAGAGCTGATGAAAATTTAGTGCTTTCTAAACCGTTTTTTCGTGGTAATTCATTATGGTTGGTGCTTGATTCAAAAACAATGCGCCCTGTTAAGGTAACTGAAGATGTTTTGGGAACTTTGCCTTTTTGTGATGAACTTGCAGTTGAAGGCGGATTTCCAAAAATTAATCTTCCTGAAGAAATGCAGTTAAGTGAAGAA
>CAZALL010000198.1:0-3211 GCA_964485955.1 uncultured Treponema sp.
ACCCTCACTTTATTTTCGGGTATTTTTTGACTGTACTTTTATGATAACCTTTCATCCTTCCTTTTCAAGTCAGACCGGGCTTTTCGTGGTTTCATTGCTTCGCAACCGCAAAGCGGCCACTACAATCCCTAACGCGCGCTACACTTTTACAAGTCTTGAATTCTTTACCAAAAAATTTATAATCTCTATATGATTTTTTTATCTTTTTTAATTTTGATTTTATTTTCAAGTTGCCAAACAATTAACCCCGCCGAAGACCAAACGCAATATTACACCGCAAAAGATTTTTCAGCAGTTTTAACATCAACCGGCTATGGCAAAAACTCAAACCTTCTCCCAAAATATTCAGAAGGCACTTTTTCAAACATTTTCCAAGACGACGAAACTTTTTACAAATTTAAAACAAACCCAACAGATTCCACAGGCTCTTCAACAAATTCTTTTACAATAACCCTAAACTTCCCAGAAAACACAACTGTTACAAGTATAAAATCTTATTTTCAAACAAACTCAAGCACAACGCCGTCATTTTCAGTCAAAAAAACAACTTCCAAAGAATCAAAATCAGTTACCGCAACATTTCAAAACGATTCAGAATTTTCAATCCCAATTAAAGATAGCGTTTCCCAAATCGAAATTACAATTTCAATAAATAAATATGTTTCTTCCGCAGAAAGTGCTTACTATCTTTCAATTTTAAAATTAATTCCCGAGTTTTCCTAAATCAGATTTTTAATATTTCACTAGATTATCAAATAAAATCCCAAACTAAAATTTTTTAAGTTAAAAAAAAGAACCACCCTAGTACATAGGGTGGCTGAATGCATTGCTAAAAGTAAAACTACTCAGCAGCAGGAGTTGCTACGGCATTTTTAGCTTTATTTTTTAAGTTAGCATTGCAAAATTTACAAATGTTCACTGTGTTACCATCAATTTCTTTTTCATAAAGAAGTTTGATTCCAGTACTTTTGCAAATAGGACAAGTTCCTCTTCCGTGTGCAGCAAGTTCACGAATACCAGTTCCACGATGGTTTTTAGACATATTCTACTCCTTATCTGCAGCATCAGCTGCTTTTTTTGCAGATGTTTTTTTTGCTTTTGGAGCTTCTTTTTCTTCAGCAGCTTCAAGCTTATAGTCAACCAATTCAAGGATTACCATATCAGCTGCATCACCCTGTCTGAAACCGAGTTTAAGAACACGAGTATATCCACCATTGCGGTCTTTCATACGAGGACCGATTTCTGTAAACAATTTGTTCAAAACTTTTTCATCAGCAATGAATTTAGCTACTTCACGACGATTGTGTACAGAATCAACTTTAGCTCTAGTAATCAATTTTTCAGCTGCTTTTCGCACTTCGAGAGCTTTAGATTTTGTAGTTGTAATGCGTTCAAATCTAAAGAGTGATGTTACCATATTGCGTGACATTGCACGACGATGTGCAGTTGTTCGCGAAAGCGGATTAAAACCATTTCTATGATTCATCTGTTTTTTCCTTCTGCTTTGTAGTATTGACAGAATTCTTCAACTGACTGTAATCAGTCATTCCAAGGGTCAATCCCCATTCCTGCAATTTAGACTTAATTTCATCAAGACTCTTCTTTCCGAAATTACGAGTTTTTGCAATATCTTCTTCTGTCTTTTTAGTTAATTCACCGATAGTGCGAATATTTGCGTTCTTCAAGCAGTTAGAAGAACGTACAGAAAGTTCAAGTTCCTCAACAGGTGTGTTAAGAATTTCTTTTACTTTAACATCTTCTCCATCACTATCATCATTACCAGCGACTTCACTATCATTAAAGTTTACAAAGATTGAAAAATGATCTTCAGCAATCTTTGCAGCTTCACCTAATGCATCTTCCGGTGCAATTGTTCCGTCAGTCCAAATTTCAAGCACAAGTTTATCATAATCATTGCGCTGACCTACACGGCAAGGTTCAATAGAATATTTTACCTTCGGCACAGGAGTAAAAATTGCATCCATTGGAATTGTACCAACAACTTCAATATAATGACTATTTACTTCTGCAGGAACATATCCTCGACCAAGATCGACTTCAATTTCAATATCAAGTTTAGCACCTTCCATCATGGTAAAGACAACCATATCTTTAGACATAACTTCAAGTTCACCTTCTTTTGCAAAATCTTGACTCTTAATTGTTCCAGGACCTGCAAATTCATAAAGAATTGTATCTGTATCTTTGTCGTTCGGGAGTCGCAAACGGATCTGTTTTAGACTGTTTATAATTTCTAATGTATCTTCTGCAACATCTGGAATTGCTTCAAATTCACTAGAAATAACATGAGGAACACCATCAGCATCATAAGATGTAATACGAACTGAAGTAATTGCATATCCCTGAATAGAAGAAAGCAAAACTCGGCGCAATGTGTTTCCTACAGTTGTACCAAACCCTGTTTCAAATGGAAATGCAGTAAACTTTCCGTAATTCGGATTTGTCTCAAGATGCTCAAAGTTAATACCTTTAGGTTTCTTAAAACCTTTAAGCAGATTTTTGCGAGCCATCTCAACTCCTTCTTATTATTTCGAATAAAATTCAACGATAAGGCTTTCTTTAACTGCATAATCAATATCAGATTTTGTAGCTAAATTGATAACCTTTCCAGTAAAATTGTCTCTGTCTGCTTCAAGCCAACCAGGAACAACTACATCATTATTAGAAAGAATAAGTTTTTTAATTCCAGAGTTTTCTTTTACAGTGATAACATCGCCTACTTTTACAAGATAAGAAGGAATGTTAACTTTATTTCCGTTCACATTAATGTGACCGTGGTTAACCATTTGTCTAGCCTGTTTGCGTGTTTTGGCAAAGCCTAAGCGGTATACAACATTATCAAGTCTTGATTCAAGAATCTGAAGAAGCATTTCACCAGTAATGCCGTCTTTTTTAGTTGCCATTTCATAGTATTTGTGGAACTGTTTTTCCATAACACCATAAATGAATCTAACTTTCTGTTTTTCATCAAGCTGAAGACCGTATTCAGATCTCTTACGACGAACTTCTTTTAGATTTCTTTTAGATTCTTTTGTATAACCCATCACAATAGGCTTAATACTTAAAGATTTACATCTTTTTAAAAGTGGTTGAGTGCTTTTTCCCATAATAAATCTCCTCTATTGTAATTACATTCGACGTGTCTTACGTGGACGACATCCATTATGAGGAATTGGAGTTACATCAGAAA
>CAZALL010000199.1:0-3159 GCA_964485955.1 uncultured Treponema sp.
CACGGCGGTAGAATTCATCAAAGTTTTTACCTGGAGTACGAACATCAATATAGAATACATAGCAGTTTGTATCAGGATAATGGTCTCTGGTTAAGATTGCATGTTTTGCAGTATACATACAGCAGATTTTTGAACAGTATTCATGACCTTTTGTAGAATCTGCAGAACAGCGGGAACCTACACACTGAACAAATACAATGTTTTTTGGTTCCTTTCCGTCTGAAGGGCGCAGAAGGTGACCATTTGTTGGACCTGAAGCATTACAAAGACGTTCAAATTCAAGAGAAGAAACAACATCAGGACTTTGAGAATATGCATATTCATCAAATTTTTCAAGACTGATAGGATTGTATCCTGTTGCTACGATGATTGCACCGTATTTTTCAGTAATTATTTCTTCTTTTTGGTTAAAATTAATAGCACCTGTACCACATGCTTTTTCACAGAAACCACAGACATTGTCTTTTCCGTTCTGAAGTCCTTTCATGTGCAGACAGTAAGATGCATCAATGTTTGCAACTTTTGGAACTGCCTGGGCAAAAGGAATGTCAATTGCCTTTTTGAAGTTAAGATTTAAGTTAAAGGCATTTGGTACTTTTTTGTTAGGACATTTTTCAATACATGCACCACAACCAGTACATTTTGTTTCGTCAACATAGCGCGGATGACGCTTGATGTTAATTTCAAAATTTCCAATGTATCCTTTTACACCGCATACTTCTGAAGCAGATAATATACGGATATTTGAATTTTGGCTTACTTCGGTCATTTTTGGAGTAACAATACAAGATGCACAGTCCAAAGTAGGGAATGTCTTGTCAAGTCTGGCCATCTTACCGCCGATAGTGTAGTCTTTTTCTACAATATCAACAGGGAATCCTGCATCTGCAATATCAAGTGCTGCCGTAATTCCAGCAATACCACCACCAATAACAAGTGCCCGCTTTACAACTGCTGTTTCTCCTGGAGTAAGAGGAGTATCCAGAATTGTTTTTGCGATTGCGGCTTTTCCTAAGGCAATGGCTTTTTCTGTTGCTTCAGCCATGTCTTTAAGAACCCATGAATCCTGTTCACGGATGTTGGCAATTTCGACTTTATAAGGATTAAGACCAGCTCTTTCTGCACAACCACGGAAGGTCTTTTCGTGCATACGTGGTGAACATGAACAAAGTACAACGCCTGTAAGTTTGTCATTTTTAATGTGTTCTTCAATCATCTGCTGACCGGCTGATGAACACATATATGTATAATGGGTAGAGAATACAACTCCGTCTACCTTTCCAAGTTCTTCTGCAACTTTAGCAACATCAACAGTTCCTGCAATGTTTGTACCACAGTGGCAGACAAAAACACCAATTCGTTCCTGCATTTTTTTTCTGCCTCCTATTTTCTGTATTTGCGGAATGCTGAAACCAGAGCCTGCTGAGGAATATCTTCGTCAAGCATCTGTGGAATCTGCTCAGGTTCTATATGCTGACCGCCTCTTTCGCGTTCAACAACCAGACGAACTGCTTCAATAAGCTTTGCTGGTTCAACCTGACGCGGACAACGTTCAAGACATGCAAAGCAACTTAAGCATTTGTATAAAGATTCTGATTTCATCAGCTCTTCAATTTCGCCATTTTCTACCATCTGTACGAACTGATGTGGATGATATTCCATATTGTCGTAAGAAGGACAAGTTCCGGAACATTTACCGCAGACCATACATTTTTTAGGGTTTACGCCACTTATTTCCAGAATTCTCTGTTTTGTTTTTTCGATCTCACTTTGTAACAAGTTAGTCTCCTTGTAAACTGTAAGCAGGTATATCGTGTGTTTTTTTATAAACACATTTTTTACTATATATTAGAATTATTTTACACCCAAAGCTTCTGCAAGTAATTCAGTAAAGTAAATGATTTTTACATTTTTACCGGCAGTATTCTTATCAAGATTGTAACGGCACAGAGGGCAGGCTGTAACAAGTATTTCTGCTCCATTGTCGATAGCATTGTTAAGAATTTTTTCACTTCGCTGTGCAGGTATATTTTTGTCTTCAAGACTTGTATAAGCACCGCAGCATTCATTTCTCTGGGCATATATAACAGGAGTTGCACCTATAGCCTTTATAAAATCTTCAAGAATCTGAGGATTTTCAGGGTCATCCATCTGCATAACTTTTGCAGGTCTTAACAAAAGACATCCGTAATAAGCACCTATTTTTTTTCCTTTAAGGGGATTTTTTACAGCATCTTTTACTTTGTCCCAGCCGATTTCATCACGAAGCACTTCAAGATAGTGGAGAACTTTTGTTTCACCGTTATAGGCTTCTTTATTCTCCTGTGCAAGGTAGTTGTTGATTTTTAAATTTGTTTCTTCATCTGTAAGCATGTCGTTGTTAACCTGTTTGATTACGTTATGACATGCAGAACACAGTGTAACAAGAGATTGACCATGATCTCTAGCATCAGCAAGAGCCCTTACTGATGAAAGTTTTACGGCCTTCTCTGTTTTTGAGAGAGGATAAACACCACCGCAGCACTGCCAGTTTTCGATTTCTTCAAGTTCGAAGCCTAGTGCCTTAGCGCTGTCCCTTCCGTATTTGTCCAGATCCTGTGCCTTGTTTTTTAAGGTACATCCTGGGAAATAGGAGTACTTAGTCATGTTTTGCCACCTTTGTTTTGATATCGCCACTTATAAATTATTTTTTATGAGGGTAAGCCATAGCCTCAGGTTTAAATACTTCATCAAATTTTTGTTCAGTAAGGAAACCTAATGAAACACAGGCTTCTTTTAATGAAATGTTTTCATCAAAAGCTTTATGTGCAGTCTTAGCTGCATTTTCGTAACCAATGTAAGGGTTAAGAACTGTAACCAGCATAAGAGAGTTGTAAAGGTTAAAGTGCATTTTTTCTTTGTTTGCAGTGATTCCTACAGCACAGTTCTTGTTGAATGAAATCATGCATTCTGCAAGAAGTCTTGCACTCTGAATAAAATTATATGCAATTACAGGCATAAAAACGTTAAGTTCAAAGTTGCCCTGACTTGCCGCAAAACCAATTGCTGCATCATTACCCATAACCTGAACTGCAACCATTGTTACAGCTTCACACTGTGTCGGATTAACTTTTCCAGGCATGATAGAAGAACCAGGCTCATTTTCCGGAATATGAATTT
>CAZALL010000200.1:0-3141 GCA_964485955.1 uncultured Treponema sp.
ATTTCAACTTCCGGATGAGCAATTCCTTTTGAATCGTAAACACGTTTGTCGTAAATTTCTTTGTCAAAGAAATATTTTTTCTTGCTAAAGTCTTCTGTATAAGATGTTGCGGCCGTTAAGAAGCCTTTGTTTGCAGCCGTTGCAGCGATTGATCTTGCGTCCATAAGTGCAACCGAAGAAAGTTGACCGTTTTGAATTTTAGAACCTTCGCGGTTAGGAAAGTTTCTTGTTGAGTGTCTTATACTGAATGCTCCGTTTGCCGGGGTATCTCCTGCACCAAAGCAAGGACCGCAGAAAGCAGTTTTTACAATAGCACCAGCTTCTATAAGGGCAGAAAAAGCTCCGTTTTCCATAAGAGCCTTATATACTGGCATTGAAGCCGGATAAATATTTAAAAGGAATTTTCCGTTGCCAGAATCTCTTCCCTTAAGAATGTCAGCAGCTGCACAAATGTTTTCATAACCACCGCCTGCACAACCTGCAATTACACCCTGGTCAACATAAAGTTTACCGTCAATAACCTTATTTTTAAGAGTGAAGTTTACTTTGTCACCAAAAGAAACCTTTGCTCTTTTTTCTGTTTCATCAAGAATGTCCATAAGGTTTGCGTTTACTTCATCAATAGTGTAGGCACATGATGGATGGAAAGGAAGTGCAATCATAGGACGGATTTCACTTAAGTTTAGTTCAATAGCTCCGTCGTAATATGCACCTTCCCCAGGATTAAGCTCTTTGTAAGCTTCTGGTCTTTTGTGTGTTACAAACCATTCTTCTGTTTTAGAATCAGTTTTCCAAATTGAAGAAAGACATGTAGTTTCTGTTGTCATTACGTCAACGCCAATCCTAAAATCAGTAGAAAGATTTGCAACTCCAGGACCAACAAATTCCATAACCTTGTTTTTTACATATCCGTTGTTAAATACAGCCTTGATAATAGCCAGAGCAACATCCTGAGGTCCAACTCCAGGAACAGGACTGCCTGTTAAATACACTGCAATTATTCCAGGCATGTTTACATCGTAAGTTTTATTTAAAAGTTGTTTTGCAAGTTCGCCGCCACCTTCTCCAATAGCCATTGTACCTAAAGCACCATAGCGTGTATGACTGTCAGAACCTAAAATCATTGCACCGCATTCAGCAAGCATTTCGCGAGCAAACTGATGAATTACAGCCATGTGAGGAGGAACATAAATTCCGCCGTATTTCTGAGCACAGGTAAGACCAAACATATGATCATCTTCATTTATTGTACCGCCAACAGCACACAAAGAGTTATGGCAGTTTGTAAGAACATATGGAAGAGGAAATTTTTCAAGACCCGAAGCACGTGCAGTTTGAATAATTCCAACATAAGTGATGTCGTGCGATGTAATTTTATCAAATTTTATTTTAAGTTTTTCTTCATCAGAAGAAGTATTGTGTTTTTGAAGAATTGAATAAGCAATTGTTTTTTTTCTAGCTTCATCCTGTGTAAGTCCAGGAGCATTTTCTGCAAGTTTACCGTTAACTAGGTAAGCACCTTTTTCCCAAAGTTTCATTTAGTTTTCTCCAGAATAAATATTGTTTTCTTTTTATAAAGCACAGTATACTATCATAATAATACAATCTGTTCAAAGGTAAGTCTTAATTTTGTAAGCCTTAATTTTTTGAGAGACCTTTTATGTATTCTGCAGCCATAAATCCTGCAATAGCTCCGTCACTTGTGGCTGTAACAATCTGTCTTAAAGGTTTAGAACGTACATCGCCTGCCACAAATAGTCCTGGAATTAAAGTCTGCATTTTTTCGTCAGTTATAATGTAACCGTTTTTATCTTTAGGAAGAATTTCAAGTAGCTGTGTACGGGGCTTCATGCCTGTAAAAATAAAAACTGCATCTACCTTAAGCGATAGAATTTCTTTAGTTTCAATATTCTCAAGTAAGAGGGAATCAACTGTCTGCATACCTTTTATTTCTTTTACTATATTTGAATAATGAACTTCTATATTTTTACTTGAATTTATTTTATCAATAATAGATTGAGCTGCCCTAAATTGATTTCGCCTGTGAATAAGATGAACTTTTGATGCAATGTTAGAAAGATAAAAAGCTTCACTTAAGGCGCTGTCTCCGCCTCCAATGACCGCAACTTCCCTTCCTTTAAAAAATGGACCGTCGCATACAGCACAGTAAGAAACTCCCCTTCCAAAAAAAATATCTTCTCCCGGAACTCCAAGTTTAGTGTGTTCAGCACCTGTCGCGTATATAAGACTTTTAGAAAGATATTCTTCAGAATCAGTCTTGATTAAAAAATTATTTTCTTTTTTATCAATTGAATTAACATTTGCAAAAATTGTCTGTACACCAAAACTTTTTGATTGTTCTAGCATTGCTTTTATAAAATCACTTCCACTTACTGAAGGAAATACACCCGGATAATTTTCAAGCCTGTCAATTTGTGTAACCTGACCACCAGCTCCCATTTGGTCAATCAAAATTGTTGAAGCACCAGAGCGGGAAGCATAAAGTGAAGCTGAAAGTCCAGCAGGTCCAGCTCCTATTACAATTAAATCTGTTTCTATCATAAGTAAAATATATTGAAAGAAAATATAAATGTAAATGTTCTTATTTTGTGGATGGCGTATTCTTTAATTTTAATTGTGAAATTACTTCTAAAGGTAAGTCTGTATACTTTACCACAATTTCCGGAGAAATGTTGTCAGCAAGCAATTTCTTAGCAGTTTCCAAACTTTTATTGTAAGCACCTTTTTCAATTCCTTTGGCGAAGGCTTCTTCTTTTTTTTCTTCAAGTAACATTTCAAAAGTCATAAGTCCCTTCCTCCATTTTTGGTCATCGCTTGATGCTTCTACCCGATTTTCGATTCTTTTTGTAAAAGCACTTTGTGCGACGTGATCTTTTATATAGAAAAGTAAATTTTTAACTTCTTCGTTGTCTTTTATTTTTTCAGCAGCAGAGGCATTAAAAAAATACTTATACGTTCTGTCATTAAGTTTAATGGAATTATCCTGTCTGCACAAGGTTTCAAATGTGTAGATTGGCAAGTCGTAACCAAAGGGATCTTTTGTGCACAAAAAAATTACGTAACTTTATACTTTTTATTTTTTTTGTCACACGGATTTGTGCTTTGCTACGCAAATCACTT
>CAZALL010000201.1:0-3125 GCA_964485955.1 uncultured Treponema sp.
TTCCTCTGAAACTTAAGTATTTTTAAAGTATATTTACTTATACTTAATTTTTCAAGTCTTTTTTGATAACTTTTGTTCAAATTACTCTATTTATTGGACTTCCTTTAATAAAGTTTTCTAAATTATTTATAACAATATCAAGTAGCCTTTGTCTAGTCTCCAATGCTGCCCATGCAATGTGTGGAGTAATAATACAATTTTCTGCTCCTAAAAGCGGATTATCTTTTGACATTGGTTCCTGAGAGACTACATCACAAGCATAGCCGGCAATTTTCTTTGCATTAAGTGCATCTCGTACATCTTTTTCGTTTACAAGAAGTCCTCTAGCAGTATTGATTATGATTGCATTTTTTTTCATAAAATTAAGAGTTTTTTTATTTACAAGGTATTTTGTTTCTTCTGTAAGGGGAGCGTGAAGGGTAAGTATATCAGAATATTTAAAAAGGTCTTCTGTGCTTACAGGATTTTCAATTGAAGAATTTGGACTTCTGGTGGTAACTATAGTTTTCATTCCATAGGCTTTTGCAATTAGTTCAACTTTTTTTCCAATATTTCCGTAACCAAAAATACCTAGTATCTTTCCGCTAAGTTCAAAAAGAGGAGCCTTTGTATAATAAAAATCATTGCTTTTAATCCAGTCACCTTTCATTACGCTGTCAGAATGAAGGTTAACTTTATTTGAAAAGGCATTTATAAGTGCAAAAACATGCTGGGCTACTGCATCCGTACTGTAAGAAGGAACGTTTGTAACGCAGACAGAGTGCTTTTTGCAGGCATCTAGGTCAATTACATTGTAACCTGTCGCCTGTACACCTATATATTTAAGGTTTGGACATTTACAAAGAATATCATCTGTAATATTGATTTTATTTAAAAGAATGGCATCACTGTCAGCAATTCTTTTTGCTACTTCAGATTGTGCAGTGCGCGGGTATACTGTTACAGTACCAAATTTGTTTAACGGAGCCCAACTTAAATCACCTGGATTAAGTGCAGCTCCATCAAGAATTGTAATTTTCATTCTGTAAGAATCAGCCTAAAACCATTACACCAGTTGAACTGATTGCATTGGAAATAGCATCTTCTATACCAGCAGTTCCTTCGTCAAAATTTACTAGAACCTGACATTTTGCAGCTGTAGAAACTACACTTGAAACTCCTGCAACAGCCTTAACTGCCGCATCCACCTTAGCCGCTAGAGCGTCATCGTCCATACCGGCAACGTATATTTTCTTTTCCATTATCAGAACTCCTGAATTTTCTGTTGGATTTTTAAATCTGTTTTAAATGACCGTCTATAATTATAAGCATAAAATTATAATTTAGCAAGAAAAAAAACTTTTCTGTCAAAAATCGGTAAAAAATTTATTTTTTTTTGTTCAGACTTGTGTTTTTTCTGCTTCAAGAGCTGCTTTTTTTCTAAGGGCTGCATAATTAGCATAATGAACGATGCTGAATAAAATTATCATTATTACAAATGTAATTAAAAGTAAAATTGTTCCCTTAAAACCTCTTAAGAACATAGCAATGCATGAATCTATGCAAAGTAAAACCTGGATACCAAGAAGTACCAGAAGAATTTGATTGCGGTTGAGACCTAGATTCATAAGTTTATGATGAAGATGCAATTTATCTGGACTCATAATGCCTCGGTGGTCTCGTGTTCGTCTCCAGATGGCAGCAATTGTATCAAACATTGGGATAGAAACTAAGTTTATCATGAGTAAAAATTTATTATATTCGAAGTTTACAGTTGACTGGTAAAGTGGAAGGGAAGCAATCATAAAGCCTAAGAATTGACTTCCTCCGTCTCCCATGAAAATTTTTGCAGAAGGAAGCGGATTGTTCCACAGAAGAAAACCATAAATTGAAAAAACAAGAATTAAACAAATAGCCGCAGTGTGAGGGGCTGTCTGACAGAAAATTAATGAGAGAGTTAAAATAATAAATGAAGAAAGACCTCCGCAAAGTCCGTCAACTCCATCAATGAGATTAAATGAATTAATAATTCCAATTATCCAGCAGAATGTTACAAGGTAAGAAAACCATAAGGGAAAAACGTAGGAACCAATTGTTTTAAAGCGGTAACCGTTAAGTACGATTATTACAGCCGCAACAATTTGTACTGCAAGTTTATATTTTGCCTTAAGGTTCATAAAGTCGTCAATTACGCCAAAAAGAAAAATTAAAAAGCCTGCGATTACAAATGGAAGAATCGTAGTTAGCTGGGCATCTTTGTCTAAGAGTGAATAAATTACTGACATAACACAAAAAGCCGTTACAAAACCGACGCTTCCTAATCGCGGAATGTTTCCTTTGTGAACTTTGCGTTCGTCAACTGTGTCATACCAACCGTATTTTTTACATAAAAAGATTACAAACGGAATAAGGGCTGCACTTAAAGCAAAAGAAAGCAGACAGAATAAAATAACAAGAGGATGGCTTTGAATAAAGTTGATAAAAGAGTTTAAGAAAATTTCAAATGGATTTTTTTGCATTCTTAATACGCCCCGATTATTTTATTTTTTATAATTTTTCAAAAAAGTATGCACAGAAAGTTTTAATTCTGTTCATAAAGGAAAGTTCAATTCTGTCTTTAAGAAAGAATACGCTTGGTGCATCAACGGCTCCAAGACCGTACATAATCCAATAGTCACCCTGGCGGTATACACAGATGAGCGATTTCATTTTTTCAGGATTAACGCAGGTAATGTTTCCGTTATATTTTAATTTTGAAGAATTTGTTGAAGTATAAAACAAAGTGTCATTTTTTACTTGACAGATGATATCAGTTGTAAAGTGTCCAAAAGGTACCATTTCTAAATCTGCTGATGCAATAGTTTTACCGTCAGTTTTTGAGGATGAAAGAATTTTAGCAGAAGAGTAAAGTTCCACCCAGACTTTATTATGTTCTGACCAGTAGGGAATGCCTGCATAGTGTTCAATATCCATGATGGCACTTTCAAGTTTTTCTATTAAGTTTTCATTTTTTTCATAAGGAATGATGTTTATTATTTCAGAAAGATAAGCTGGTTTTAATGCCTGTACCTGGGAAACTACATCCAGTGCATATTCATTTTTTGCACACATGGAAATCTGATTTAATTTTTCAAGTTTTTTAATTA
>CAZALL010000202.1:0-3119 GCA_964485955.1 uncultured Treponema sp.
TGTTTGCGTCACAGCGCATATTGCCTTCTTCAAGATTTCCGTTTGTAACTTTTACATAGCGAAGAATTTCCTGAACTGTTTCCATAAACAAGGCAGCTTCTTCTGGAGAAGTCATATCTGGTTTTGTTACAATTTCAATAAGCGGAGTTCCACAGCGATTGTAGTCAATATAAGAATGTGATCCCTGAAGGTGAAGAGATTTTCCTACGTCCTCTTCAAGATGAATTCGTTCAATTCTTACACGGCGATATTTTCCGTTTTCTAAAATACAGTCTTCACCAATAAAATTTTTTGTACGGCAATTTTCATTTCCAAACTGCTGGTCTTTAGGATACTTTGACATTGGTAAATCAACATGTCCGTTTGAACACAATGGAATATCATACTGAGTAATCTGATAGCCTTTTGCAAGGTCAGGATAAAAATAATGCTTACGGTCAAACTTTGTAAAGCGGGCAATATCACAGTTAAGTGCAAGACCTGCAACAGCACCAAGTTCAACATATCCCTTACTTACGCGAGGCATAGCACCTGGAAGTCCAAGACATACAGGACACACACGAGTATTTGGCATACCCCCATAGCGATTTTCACAGGCACAAAAAGCCTTTGTTTTTGTAGTAAGCTGAGTATGGATTTCACATCCAATTACAATTTCATATTTATCTATTGCCATAAGTATTTCCCATTAGTCTTTTATAGGGCAACCACAACCGGGATGCTCTTCTTCCCAAACCTGTGCAATCTTGAGAAGTTTTACTTCACTGAACATTGGACCTGCAAACTGGATTCCAACCGGCATTGAATCACTTGTACCTTTAGCAGCAAGAGAAGCAAAAGGACCGTCAAAGCCTTTTGTAATTCCACATTCAATTCCGCTTCCATGAGTATGACCTGCAGGAACAGAAATTGAAGGTATACGGGCAAGATTTACAAATGTCGTAAAGAGATCGCTCAAATACATTTCAAGAGGATCATCAACTTTTTCGCCTAACTTAAATGCAGGTGTCGGACATACAGGGCAGAGAATCATGTCGTAAGATTTAAAAAGTTCTGCTATTTCACGCTGAATACGTGCACGTACAGACATTCCCTTTTTATAAGTATCACCGCTAAACTGTTCAGAAAGAACATAGTTACCGATTATAATTCTTCTCTTTACTTCAGGACCAAAGCCTGCACTTCTTGTGTCAACATAAAGCTTGTCGTATCCCTGTCCATTGTCAACACGATGACCGTAACGAATTCCGTCAAAACGGCTTAAATTAGATGCAGCTTCAGAAAGTGCAATTACATAGTAAGATGCAATTGATGCTTCAAGAACAGGAAGATCTACAACTTCAACTTTTGCACCCTTGTCAATAAACCACTGGCGGGTCTGGGCAAAAACTTTTTCTACATCAGCATTCATTCCCTTTGCTTCAAGAAACTGCTTTGGAACTGCAACTTTTAATTTTGCAAATTCTTCATCAGAAAGAGCTTTTAAATTCTTTAATTCTTCTGAATGAGGTAAATCTGCTGAAGTATCATCGTAAAAATCCTGACCACATGCAATACTGAGAGGGAGTGCAATATCTTCTGGCGAATGACCAAGCAGTCCTATCTGATCTAAAGATGAACCGTATGCAACAACACCCCAGCGGCTTAAAACTCCGTAAGTAGGCTTAAGACCATAAATACCACAGTAACTTGCAGGAAGTCTTACTGAACCACCAGTTTCTGTTCCCAAACCAAAAAGTGCCTGATTTGCAGAAACAGCTGCAGTTGAACCACCTGAAGAACCTCCACTTACATACTGCCTGTTGATTGGATTTCTTGTAGCACCATAAATTGAATATTCTGTAGATGAACCCATTGCAAATTCATCCTGATTACAACGACCAAGCGGAATTGCACCAGCTTTTATCAGACGATCAATTACAGTTGCATTATAAGGAGCAACATATCCTTCAAGAATTTTAGAAGAACATGTAAGTTTTTTTCCACGTACAGAAATATTATCTTTATTTGCAAATGGCAGACCAAGCAGAGGTTTTTCTTCAAAAAGTTTATCTAATGCTTCACTACCAGCGGAACGTGCGGCAACAATTTCTTCATCAGCTTTTTTTGCTTTTTCAATTACATCATCATAAATTTCAAGAAATGCGTTTAAAGGAAGAGCTGATTTTTTATCTTCTTCAAAAACTTCAATTGATTTTTTTACAAGAGCTTCACTTGTAATTTTACCTGCCTTCAATGCAGCAACAGTTTCTTTAATAGACTGCATTTTATGCTCCTTCTCCAAGAACTTTTGGAACCTGGAAATATCCATCCATAAAATTCTTAGTAATATTTTTTACATTAGGAATATCAAGACCAGCTACAACTTCATCATCCCTGAGAGCATCTGCAGTTGTACTTGGATAAGCATCATAAGGATTTTCGCTATCATCGTATTTTGAAAGAATATCAAAGTATGCGACAATATCATCAACCTGTTTTTTTAGCGTTGCCATGTCAGTACTTTCTGGTGACAGGCGTGAAAGGTAGAGAAGATTCTCTAAAGTTTCTTCATTTACAGTTCTTTTCTCGTTCATAGAGGCAGATTATAATGAATTTAAATCATTTATGGAAGATAAAGGCAAAATCTTGTCAAAAACAAATGTATTCCCTTTAAATTAAATTCCATCAGTTCTTACTTTTATTTGAAAATATAAGATACTTACCCAAAAGAAAGTTAAAAATTCCCCAGAAAGAAATACTCAAAATTTTTACAAGCATATCGTTCCAACCAAGTTTATTTGCAAACAAAGCCATAAAGCCTGCCTCTCCAAAACCGCCCGCAAGTCTTGTAAACATAAAAAATATCATTGAGCCCAAAAAGTGCAGAACATTTTTTTCTTCTTCCTTACTTTTATCTTTTTCTGCAAAAACAAAAAATTTATTTCCTAAAAAAGATGCAAGATTAGAAATAAACCATGCCAGTACCGTCGCAAGAACATTAAATATTGAACATACTCTTGTAAAAAAAACATATGACAGTGCATTCAGCACAGAACAAGATACACCACAGACACTATACTTTAATGCACTTAAAATAAAAGACCACATATTTATTCCTCAATTCTAAGAGATGAAGA
>CAZALL010000203.1:0-3103 GCA_964485955.1 uncultured Treponema sp.
CTTCATTATAATTTAATTTTCTGATGTTATATGCATTTCGTATTTTTTCATCCCAGAATTTTTTTGTATCATCTAAAACTTTGTCTGCATGCACTTTATTTGAAATAAGACGGATTGCAATTTTACTTTTTTTATTAAGTACACCGCAACCTAAAAATCCACCAGCCTTTGTATAAAGATCAACTAAAGAACCGTCTTTTGTTATACATTCTTCATACTGAACTTGTTTTATTCCGCTTTTATCCTGAGCAAATTCTTTTACAAAAGAAATTTCATTATCGTAAACCCAAGGATAACCCTGCTGAATTTCTTTATCTTCTTTTGGTTTTAAAAATATTCTTGTTGTTTCATTCATGATTTTTTGAGTATATCTTAAAATATTATTTTATGAAACATCTGAAGAATTACAATTTTAAGGGAATTCCTTGGATAAGTAAAAAAATAAGAAAACTTTTATTAATAAAGTACCTCTAAAAATTACAATTTTTATAAGCACCCTAAATTTTTAATTTTTTTTAAAAAATTTAAAAAACTTGCTTGACATTAAATTTAAAAATCACTAATATAGTAAACGCATTCAGCAATGAACGGCATGGGCTATTAGCTCAGGTGGTAGAGCACCGCCCTTTTAAGGCGGCTGTCTGCAGTTCGAGTCTGCAATAGCTCAGGTAAGGTTCAATCTTTTTAGGTTGAACCTTTTTTTATTTACAGAAGATTTTATAAATATTGCAATTTATACAGATTCATACTTTCCGCATATAAGCGGAGTAACAGTTTCTGTACAATCATTTGCAAAAAAAAGAAAATCAGATAGAAAAAGAAAAAGAGGTTTATTATGAAAAGTAAATGTACAAAAAAAATTATTTTTACACTCTCATGTATTTTTTTACTTCAGAATATTTTTGCTGATGAAGATAAAAAAATACAGTCGGATCAGACAGAAGTAGAATTTAAGGACGATGAAACTTCTTCTAGTCAAAGCAAAAACGCAATTTATTCAACTAAGGAAAAAAGAAGAAGAAGTCTTAAGGAAACAGTTCCTGCATCTTCTTTTGTATACAACAATCTTACGGCTTTAAAGCTTGAAGCAGGCAAAGCAGATTTTTCGGACTGCTACCCTCTTACAATTGGTGAACTAAAAAACTATCTTTTTGAAATTGAATACAACAATCTTTCTGAAAGCGGAAAAAAATATTATGACCAGATAATGGAATATTTTAATGAAGGTTCAATGGGATTTAATTCTTCTATTTTTTCTGTAAAGACAAATCCACTGGTAAATCTTGAAGGATATTATAAAAGCAATGACTCTCTTACATGGATTAATGACCGTTATACAAAATCTCCCCTGCTTGAAATTCCTGCTGTAATGACACTTGGAGATTATGCTTCTTTTTATGCAAACTTGATTATTGCCCAAAGTAAAAATGCTATGGATTTAAAAAGTTCATACAACTATATTAATTTTCCATGGCCATTTTATGAACGTCTGGATGTAAATTTTCCAGATGATACAATTTCTTCTGTAGGCTATAATTTTACAGACACGTGTGGAATTAATTTTAGTATTGGAAGCACTCCTCGTTCTATTGGACGCACTTTACTTGGTTCTTCAATAATGTCGACTTATTTTACAGGGGCAGCTTATGCGGAATTTGAAGTTTATTCTCCGGACATAAAACTTACTTCTGGTGTAACGCAGTTTAATGTAAACAGATATTTTTATACGCACAGAAGCGACTTTAGGCTCTTTAACAAATTTACATTTACTGTTTTTGGCGGAACTTTAGTTTATTCTCCTTTGGAACTTAGGTTTTTAAATCCTTTTACTATTTTCCATGGTCAGTTTCCTATGAGAGACTATGCAAGTAATTCAAATGACTCTCATGACTGTGCGGTTCTTGCCTTTAGGGCGGAATATGTTCCTGTAAAAAACCTAAGACTTTATGCTCTTTATATGCAGGATCAGCTTCAAACCAATATGGAAAAAATGACATCACCAAATGACCCTACTCCAAATGCAATGGGCGGTCAGGTAGGAATTGAAAGTTACATTCCCTATAAAAGCGGTTCATTTCATCTTGCGGCAGAAGCATATTATGCACAGCCTTATCTTTATATAAAACAAAGTCCTAACTGGTCTTTAATGAGAACTTTCCATGAAGATTTAATTAACGGAATTACATTCTATGAATGGCTTGGTTCACCATATGGTCCGGATACAATTGCAGGACAAATAAAATTTGGTTATGAAGTTCCAAAAAAATGGTCTGTTGAAGGCTCTTATACTTTTGCTGCCCGTGGTGAAATGAGTGACAAAGCAATGTCTGCCCTTAAAAATCTTAACTGGGGTACTCAATTTCACAGAAACGGAAGTCTTGAAGACAGTGACGGAAATTCCATTGATGATAAACTAAGTTCAAGTGATAGTGCTGAATCAAGTAAAAGCTGGGTTTACCCTACAACAGATGATTCTGACTATCTTTCAAAAAGGGATTTAATTACACCTACTGGAACTGCCGAATATGTCAACTCTATATGCATAAAGGCTTCATACAAGATTACAGATTATCTTTCCCTTTCTTTAATGCCAGCCTTTAAATTTATTTTTAACTGCGGTCACACAGAGGGAACTTTTGAATCTGGAGCAGAAATTACTCTAGGTGCAAAGCTGGATCTTGCAAAGATAATCAACTTTTCTTTTGATCTATCAAAATAATAACAGCAGATAAATTGAACAAAAAGCTGTCTTTTATTATAATGTGGCTGTAATTTATCACTAATTGCAAGTGGTGGTATTTTATTTTATACAAACAAAACAAAGAGGTAAATCACATGATCTACACTGCAGAAGTAGAACATATGTGTCCTTTGGCTAAAGGCGCATATCACGGACCTGCACCAATTCCGGAAGAAGGCGAATGGGTTCAGGCAAAAAAAATCGAAGACATTTCAGGTTTTACACACGGAATCGGTTGGTGTGCTCCACAGCAGGGTGCCTGCAAACTTTCTTTAAATGTTAAAGACGGTATCATTGAAGAAGCTTTAGTTGAAACAATCGGTTGTTCTGGTATGACTCACTCAGCTGCTATGGCAAGTGAAA
>CAZALL010000204.1:0-1544 GCA_964485955.1 uncultured Treponema sp.
GCTTTTGGATTATATGAATATTCGTAAATGTTTCCTGTTGTCATCTGCGAAACAAAAAAAGCTTTTTTTTCTTCAATAAATAATCCTTCTGCAAATCCTTTTTTTTCTGCCATAGGAGGACTAATTTTAATTTTCTTAGTTGCGTCACATGTAAATACTTCAAACCCAGTATCGTCTAAAAGAGGTAAAACTAAATATTTTTTGTCATAGGAATAAAGAACCTGCTTTGGCTGTTTTCCGCAGGAAACTGTTTTTATTTTAGAAAATTGAGGTAGAGCAAAAATAAAAGATGTATTTACAATCAGTAGTATAAAAATTAAATTTCTTTTCATGTTTTGTATTGTATAATTTATTTTTAGAATTTGACAATCTCTTAAGAAAGAGTATAGACTAATGAATGTTAGCCCAATAAATTGTGAGGTGAAAAATGGCAGAACATATAAATAAAGACCAGATTATTGAAGCAGTTTTAAATACAGCCTTTTATAAAAGTGTCGGGGCTACTAGTTTAACAGACATTGCAAATGCCCTTAATATAAAAAAAGCTTCACTGTATAATCATTTTAGTAACCGTGATGACATTATAGAAAGTACAGTCGCTTCATGCCAGGAATATTATCAGGCAATTACATTTATTCCGGCAAATTATCAGGAAGTATGCAAAAAATATTCACCGGAAACAGTTTTAAAAGGAATTGTAAACCGTTATTTTAAGATGCACGAAAAAAGTCCTCTCTTTCAGATTTATACATACGTTCACAGTCAGAAATATTTTAATCACTCCTGTGCAAAAATAGTTGAAGATGAAAGAACAAAAATTATAAATCAGACATTACAGGTCTTGCTTGCTTTAGGTGAAAACGGAAAATGTGTTTTAACAAAATCAAATGCTCTTTGTGCAGCTACATGGTTTTGTTCCGGCGTAAATGATATGTTGAATATTTATCTTCTTAAACGCAAAGATATAATTGTAAAAAATCCTGCAAGCGGTAAGGGAGAATTATTTCAGCTTGAAGCGGACGAAGAAGCTCTTCAAAAAATTGACGCTTTTGTAGATAATTTTACAATGTTCATCAAATAAAATATTTTTTAGAGATTTATAATGAGTCAAAGTTTTCTGTCTTATTTTAATTTAGATTTTTCCCACCTATTTGTAATGTTTTTAATTTTTGCATTTACAGGTTGGTGTTGCGAAGAAGTTTATGTAAGTTCCCTGCAGAAAAAAATTGTAAAACGGGGAATGCTTTTTGGTCCGGTCTGTCCAATTTATGGTTTTGGCGGAATTATTATTTATTTTTGCCTTTATCACTGGAAGGACTCTTATCTTGTACTTTTTCTAGCAGCCTTTGTTTTAACTTCTGCCCTGGAATATTTTTCAAGCTGGCTTTTGGAAAAACTTTTTCATGCAAAGTGGTGGGATTATTCTAAAAGGCCTTTTAACTTAAATGGACGTTGCTGTCTTTTAAATTCAACTTTGTTTGGTTTACTGGGTATTGTAGAAATGCATTATCTTGAACCTTTAGTACATAAGTTGATTTACATTG
>CAZALL010000204.1:1554-3083 GCA_964485955.1 uncultured Treponema sp.
TTTTGAATATATTGCCATAGCACTTGCCCTTATTTTAAGTGCAGATATTCTCTTTACAGTACGCCGCCTTGTTGACTTTAATTCTACACTGGTTAAGTTTAAGGAATACGGTGAGCAGCTTAAAGAACGTTATGAAGGCGAGTCATGGTTTAAGGCAGAAAGTTTGCACTCAATGATTGCTTCGATTAAAGAAAGAGCTAAAGTTGAAAAGGGACGTTTTACAGAAAGTTTTATGAAGCGTCTTGAAGGTTTTGCCAGTCGTGAAAAATCTGTAGCACATTGGCTTAGAAAATTCCCTACAATGTCAAGTAAAGATTATGCTCAGGCTTTGGATCATATAAGACAGTCAATTAAAGAATATGCTTTAGAACAGAAAAAACTTCTTAAGGCAGATGCACAGATAATTTCTAAAAAAATTAAAAATGTAAAAAAAGTAAAGACTCAAGATTTAGAAGCTGACAATTTGGAAAATAAACGCAAGGAATGAATATGAAACTTAAAAAGATTTTTTTATTTACAATTATATTTTTTACTGCAGCAACTTTTATTTTTGCACAGGAAGATTTTATACGTGGTTTTGATGCTTCCTATGTTTTACAGGTAGAAAAAAACGGCGGAATATATAAAACAAGTTCCGGTAAAGAAGAAGATCTTTTTAAGATATTAAAAGACAGCGGAATAAATTTAATAAGGCTCAGACTTTGGAATACTGATGAGAGTTTAGAAGACATGATAAGTCTTGCTCAGAGGGCAAAGTCATACGGCTTAAAATTTATGCTGGACTTTCATTATTCACCAACATGGGCAGATTATGGAACGCAGATTGTTCCCCGCGAGTGGGAAAATTTTACTTCACCTGAGCAGCTTAGTGATGCTGTTTTTAATTATACAGATTGTGTTTTAAAAAAGTTAAGGGATTTAAATATTCAAGTTGATTATGTTCAGATTGGAAATGAAATAGACAACGGACTCTTACTTAAAAAAGCAGATGGTAGTCCTTACCTTCTTTCATGTAAACGAAAAAGTCAGAATATAAATTCAGTTTTAAGTGCTGCATCGCAGGCAGTAAGAAAAAATTTTAGTGACTGCAAAATTGTAATTCATCTTGCAAGTATGCAGTGGCTGGATTGGGTTGAAGATTTTTTTGATCCGCTTGTAAAAAAAGTTGATTTTGATGTTCTTGCCTTTAGTTATTATCCTTTTTATGATCAGGGAACTTTAGCTGTAATTGAAAAAAATATTAAGGCTCTAAAAAAGCATTACAAAAAAGATGTACTTATTGCAGAAACATCTTACGCCTGGACTTTAGATTATGCTGATGACAATATGTCAAATCTTTTTTATACAAAGCAGGAAGAAATTTCTGCAGAACATTTAGTTTATTCAAATAAAAAATTAAGCAAGTCATTCAATACAAAAAAAAGAAATGGAATAACTTACATTGAAGCTTCAAAAGAAAATCAATCTCAACTTTTGCAGGAACTTATTAAAATATGCCAGAATGCAGGAAGTATAGGTCTTTGCTATTG
>CAZALL010000205.1:0-3081 GCA_964485955.1 uncultured Treponema sp.
AATACAGGGAGCTTATTGCTTTTGAAGTAGCTTTATTAAATAATGAAAATAAGAGCGTGGAAGAATTATGACAGACATTGAAATTGCACAGAAGAACAAAATGATTCCTGTAAAGGAAGTTGCATCTAAGATTAACATTGCTGAAGAAGATCTTGAATTTTATGGTCCTTATAAAGCAAAACTTACAATGAAAAAACTCCGTGAACTTCTTTTAAAAGCTCAGGATCCTGCAAAACGTGGAAAATTAATTTTAGTAACAGCCATTACTCCAACTCCTGCAGGTGAAGGGAAATCTACTGTTTCTATCGGTTTGGGCGATGGCTTAAGGCGGATTGGAAAAAATGCTGTAATTGCTCTTCGTGAACCTTCATTAGGTCCGTGTTTTGGCGTAAAGGGTGGAGCTTGTGGTGGAGGCTATGCACAGATAGTTCCTATGGAAGATATAAATCTTCATTTTACCGGCGACATTCATGCAATTTCAATTGCCAATAATTTAATTGCGGCATTGATTGACAATCATATTCAGCAGGGAAATGAACTTGGCATTGACCCTAGAACAATTTCATGGAAGCGTTGTGTAGATTTAAATGACAGGCAACTTAGAAATATAGTTTGCGGGCTTGGAAAAACTACAGACGGAACTCCGCGCGAAGATCATTTTCAAATTACAGTTGCATCAGAAATAATGGCAATTATTTGTTTAAGCCGTTCAATTACAGAATTAAAAGAAAGAATTTCAAATATTATCATTGGAAAAAATTATAAAAAAGAAAATGTAAAATTTGGTGAATTA
This sequence comes from uncultured Treponema sp., assembly GCA_964485955.1. Lineage (GTDB taxonomy): Bacteria > Spirochaetota > Spirochaetia > Treponematales > Treponemataceae > Treponema_D. The sequence continues at coordinate 794 of CAZALL010000205.1, forward strand.
AATTGTACTGGTGCTGTAGCCGCTTTATTAAAAGATGCTATAAGACCAAACCTTGTACAGACTCTTGAAAAAAATCCTGTTTTTGTACACGGTGGACCTTTTGCAAATATTGCCCATGGATGTAATTCAGTTAATGCAACTTTGAGTGCTCTTGCCTGTGGTGATTATGTTGTAACAGAAGCTGGTTTTGCTGCAGATTTAGGGGCTGAAAAATTTATGGACATTAAGTGCCGTATGGCTGGCATTGCTCCTAGTGCAGTTGTAATTGTTGCAACAATCAGGGCATTAAAAATGCATGGTGGTCTTGCTAAAACAGAACTTTCTGTTCCAAATACAGAAGCATTAAAAAAAGGTTTTGCTAATTTAAAAGCTCATCTTGAGAACATAAAAAAGTTTGGAGTTGAAGCTGTTGTCGCAGTAAATAAATTTGTCAGTGATACAGATGAAGAAATAGAACTTCTTGAAAAACTCTGCAAGGAAAACGGAGTACAAGCTGTCCTTTGTGAAGGATGGGGAAAGGGCGGACTTGGAACAGAAGAACTTGCAAGAAAAGTTGTTAGTCTTTGTGAAAATGATAAAGGTACATTCCATCAGCTTTATGAAGATTCCCTTCCTTTGGATAAAAAAATTGAAAAAATTGCAAAAGAAATTTATCATGCATCTTCTGTTGACTTTCAGGGTACGGCTCTTAAAAAACTTAAAGATTTTGAAGCACAGGGATATGGAAAATTTCCAGTCTGTATTGCAAAAACACAAAATTCAATCAGTCATGATCCAAAACTTATAGGAGATCCTAGAGATTATGTTTTTCCTGTAAGGGATGTTCAGCTTTATGCAGGAGCGGGTTTTGTTGTTGCACTTGCGGGAGATATTATGACAATGCCAGGTCTTCCAAAAGCTCCTGCTGCCTTAAACATTGATGTTGATGATGACGGTGTAATTTCGGGTCTTTTTTAGAATATTTTAATTTTTAGGATTTTTATATAAAGTCTGGTGGCAGGCTAAAGAGCATTTCTTTTTTTGTCACCGGATGAGTAAATTTTATTTCATATGCATGTAAAAAAAGTCTTGTAAGCGGAGTCCTGTTTGAGTAAAGATTGTCTCCTTCAATTGGACAGCCTAGTCCGTATTTACTTGAGCAGGCAAGCCTTAACTGATGAGTGCGACCTGTAAGAGGTTCTAACTTTAGAAGATATTTTTCTTTACCATCAATATTTATTTTTTTTATTAGACTCCAGATAGTTGTTCCCATTTTTCCGTAGAGGCTGTCAAAAATTTGTTTTGGTCGGTTGTCAATGTCTAGCCTGAAGGGAAGTGAAATAATTCCTTCAATTGCTTCTTTTTCCTGAGAGAATTTTGTAACTGTATTCTGGCAGAGAAGTGTATTTATCTGAGGTCTGTAAGAAGTGTTCATGTTTTTTAGTTTTTCTTTTTCTTCTTCGATATTGCGTTTTTTTATTTGTTCATTTAAACTTTTTATTGTTTCTTCTTTTGGTAAATTTATTTTTCCTTCTAGAAGTGCAATGTATTTTTTTGTAATTTTTTTGTTAAGAAAATCTTCTGAAAGTTTTTTATGACTTTCTTTGTCCAATGCTAAAATTAATAAACCTGAGGTGTCCATATCCAATCTGTGCACTGAAGGTTGTTCAATACAGTCTTTGAATAAAAATTTTATTCGTGAAACAACACAGTCTTCCTTGTCCTTTCCTTTTCCAGGAACTGAAAGCATTCCGCTTTTTTTGTTGACAATAACAATATGCTGGTCGCTGTAAATTATATCTAGTCCTAAAAGCCATTTCATTAGAGGCTGGCATTTTTGTGAGCATGGCGGATAAAATTTTTTATGAAAGCGACTTTGTGAAGCATTCTCTTTTCCATAATAAAATTCTGCAAGACTGACAGGGCGTAAGTTATGCAAAGCAGCATAATCCAGGAGTTTTGGAGCACAGCATTCTCCGCATCCAGTTGGGGGCATGTTACTTTGTTCTTTAGATTTTTTCTTGTTGTGATGATTTGGACGAGAAGTACCTTTTTTTAAATTAAAAATATTCTGGAAAGTATAAGTTTTACCTTTGTCTGCTGGTTGAACTGAATGTACTTTGTAAAGGTCAAAAATATCTTCCATTGATTTCCTTGACATTTCTCTTCTTGTTTTTTTTAACTGCAATATTTCTTTTTCATTTTCAACTGATTTTTCTTTTAATTCAAGTTCATTAATTTTATTTGTAAGTGAATGAATTAAAAAATCGCTTTCTTTTGTAATTGAATAAAATTTTTCTTCATCAAGA
>CAZALL010000206.1:0-3066 GCA_964485955.1 uncultured Treponema sp.
CTTCCGCCATAAAATCCTTACTTTCACCGCCATAGCGGGCTTTTAGGTAAGAATCAAATATTTTTAATGCATCATCACTTTTTCCCAATGCAATTAACTGGCATACAGCAAAATTCATAACTTCAGGCGGATAAAGTTCAGGACCAGTCTGATTTTTTTCAAGAAATTTCCATACGCGGGCAATACGAACTTTTTTTTCTTCTCCCCGGCACAAAATATCGTTTAACTGCTGATTTAAGGCTTCAAGCACTGGAGAATCCTGACTTTGCAAAGCATAATTTATTTTTTCTAAGGCATCTTTTACCTGAAGTAAAGGCAGTTCATCATTTTTTTCCATAGATAAAGTCTTAAGACCAGAGGCTCTAAGTTCTGCAAGCAGTTTATCTTCTGGTGGGCGACTGGCACTTTCTACAGCAAACTGACCGTAAGATGCAAGACCGGGAACATAAAAAGGATATTTTTTTACTAAAGAATCCAGCATTTTATATTCATTTACAACATCTGCCGTAAGATGACTAAAACGTGCGGAATTTATATAAACTAAAGGAAGTAACTTTTCAATATTTTCTGTCTGAACACCATCCATAGATTTTAAGAAATTCTGTCTTTCTTCTTCGGAATGCTCTTCATCTCCCAAAATATAATAAAGGTCACTTGCTAAAACATTTATCTCCTGCAAAACTGAATTATTTGCTACACTTTTTTCTGTAAAAGATTCACCTTCCTTTAAAAAATCCAGAGCCCTGCGATATTTTTCACTGTCAAAAAATACAGTTCCCCAGAAAAGACCTTCTGTAGAATTATTTACATTCTGTGGAGCCATATTTAAGGCTTTTTCATAAGATTCATTTTTCATGCATAGGGTTGCAGCATTTATAAGCCACTTTCCATCTCCACTTCCCTTCCATGCTGCAATATAAACCGGCACTAAACTTAAATCTAAAAAGTAAGATTCTTCTTCCGCCCTGCTTTGAGCACATTTTAATTCACATTCTGCATAAAGCGAAGCATAAGGAGTATCTATAAGTTTTTTGCTTAACTCAAGGGCTTTTTCTGCCCCATCATTTTTTAAAAGAAAGTGAACATAAACTGCAAGTATATCTTCGTTACCGGGTAATTTTTTTAATGCCTTAAGAAGCGTTTTTTCTGCAAGTTTTGTTTCACCTAAAGTCATATAACGTTTATAAACCGAAAGACGCTGAGATGCAGAATATGCTTTTTTTGAAAGTTCCTTTAAAAGTAAAAGAGCATCCTCTGTATTAGACAAAAGGATGCATGAATCAATTTCATCAAGTCTTGTAATAAAACTGGAACTAGTTGCATAAGAAGAGCATGTCGTAAAGCTCAATAAAGAAAACAGCAAAGTAAAAAATAAAACAAGCAGAGTTCTTACATGTGCCTTACGAACAGAAATTTTCATATTTATCTAGGCTGTTTCCTTACGGATATTATCAAGAACAGCGTTAATAAATTTAAATGAATCATCACTGCCATATTCTTTTGCAATATCTATAGCCTCATCAATTACAATTGAAGGACTAGTTTCTTTTTGAAAAAGCAGGCAGAATACACTCATTCTTAAAATAGCAAGAGATACTTTGTTAATTCGTGAAAAATCCCACTTAGCACTAAGGTGAGCCTTAATTTTCTGATCTACTTCTTCAATATGATTAATAGTCCCAGCAATAAGCAATCTGGCAAAATCATAATTTTCTGTAGAAGCTTCTGCGTTATTTTCCTGTGCCGTATTTTTGTCCAGCCATTCCAGTTTAAGTAAATCTTCAAGACTTACTCCACCCACATCGTAAGAATACAAAGCCTGAAATGCTATGACACGTCCTTTTCTTCTAGACATGAGATTTTCCTACCAATTAAGCAGTTTTAAAAGAGCGTCGCCAGTTTTTTTATAACTGACATTCTCTGCAGTATTAAGAGATTTTGTAAGTTCCTGAGTAGCCTGAATTAAATACTGACTTTTTTTCTGCTGAGAAAGATTTTCCCTTATGTAGTCATAAACAGTAACTGTTGATTCCGGCTGAACTGGATCTGTAGGAGAAAGCATTTTTGCTGAATAAGACTTAAGAACAACATAGAACTGATAATCTGTCTGAGTTTCGGCAAGTTCACTTATATAGCCATTTCCACGTCCAAAAAGTTCCTGCAACTGAGCACTGGTAATTCCAAGCTGCTGAGCATGCAATGCTGAATTTTGAACAATCATGTCTCCTGCCTGGTAAAGTTTGCCGTTATCTGAAGAACTTTTAATTGATTCAGCAGTCTGCTTCTTATTTTTGTAATCATTATAAAGTGCCTGAGCTGCAGTTTTTGCTTTTGCAGCATCATTTCCCTTTGGATAAATTACAAGAAAAAGCTTTCGGGCATCACTCTGAACAAACTGTGCCTTATTCATATTGTAAAAAGATGTAATTTCTTCATTTGTCGCAACAACAGCCTTAAGTTCATTAGCCTTTTTTTCCTGAATATAATTCTGCGTTACAAGCTGTGCCTTAAGATAGTGTTTGTATTCAGAAAGAGAAAGACCAAAAGAATCTTTCATGTACTGGTCTAATGTTACACCCTGTGACTCTTTTAAAAGTTCAGAAAACTGTTCTTCTGTTACCTGGCGTCCTGCCTGCTGGCTTAAAACATTCTGAAAATAAGTATCAACCTGAGAATCAGAAAGAGTTTTTCCTTCTTTAGCAGCCTGCTGTGTAATAAGTTTTTCTGCAACAAGGGCATCTAAGATTTCTTTTTTCTGTTCTGCAGTAAATGTCTGTGCACCTGTCATTTTCTGATAAACTGATACACGATTCTTAAGTTCTTTTAATGTAATTGTCTCAGACTTGTTAAGTTTTACAACTGCAAGGGGCTGAAGGTCATTCTGTGCAAAGGCACTTACAAGTCCTGCTGCCATAAGAGCAAATACTAAAGCAATTTTTTTCATAATTTTCCTCTGTCTATTTTTTACGCCGCCAAAACAGCGTCTTTTATCTATAAAATTTTTATGTAACAATAGTTACAATTTATTTATCTAATGGAAGACCGCCAGAAATTACAGCACGAATA
>CAZALL010000207.1:0-3042 GCA_964485955.1 uncultured Treponema sp.
CTCAGTCGGTAGAGCACATCGTTGGTAACGATGAGGTCAGCGGTCCGATTCCGCTTGTGAGCTTAGAAATATTTTTTTATTAACGTAAATATTAATAGGAGCCTGAAGATGGGAAGCAAGAAAAAGTCTGCAACAGAGATTATTGCCCTGCAGTGTACAGAATGCAAAAGAAAGAATTATACTACTTACAAAAACCGCAAGAATATTACAGGTAAACTTGAAAAGAATAAGTATTGTCCTTTCTGCCGTAAAGAAATTCTTCATAAAGAAACAAAAGCAAAATAATTTTTGTGTATAATCAGTCTTTGACTGTTTGTATATATTTACGCCAGTAGCTCAGTTGGTAGAGTTACGGTCTCCAAAACCGTCTGTCGCGGGTTCAAGTCCTGCCTGGCGTGCTATTTTTAGCATATTATTAAAAAGAGGATTGAGAAGTATGAAATTTTTAAGAGAATGCGTTGGCGAACTTAAAAAGGTTGTTTGGCCTACAAAACAGGATGTTCTGTCCTCTGTTTGGGTTGTAATTTGTTCAGTATGTGTCATGTCAATTATTCTTGGTGCATTTGACTATCTTTATACAACTCTTCTTCGTCTGGTTTTCTAGTTTTTAATAGGTAGAGCAATGTCTAAAAGCTGGTATATCCTTCACATTTTTACTGGTTACGAAAGAAAAATTGAACGTACGATCAAGCAGTTAATTTCTACAGGTGATATTGATGGTAATGTTGTTACCGATGTAAAAGTTCCTGTTGATGAACATGAAGAAGTTAAAGATGGTAAGAAAAAGATTGTAAAAAATCTGCTTTTGCCAAGTTACCTTATGCTTGAAATGGATCTTCCTCAGTTAGGCTGGAAGAAGACATGTTCACAGATTCGTCGTATTCAGGGTGTTACAGGTTTTGTTGGAACTAATCCTTCTGAAAAGCCTCGTCCTATTTCTACAGAAGAAGCAAAAAATATTCTCACAAAAGCTGGTGAAATTAAGGGAGAAAAATCTCTTAGAATCAAGCAGAATTTTGATGAGGGTGATAAGGTAAAAATTACTGATGGTCCTTTTGCATCATTTAATGGTACTATAAAAGAAATTAATGTTGAAAAAGGTAAGCTTTATGTTGAAGTTCAAGTATTTGGACGTGCAACTCCAGTTGAGCTTGATTACCTTCAGGTTGAAAAAATATAAGTTTTGCTAAATAAAATTCCTGGTGAAAAAGACCGCTGGGAATTCCGTTTTTTTAAACGGTGTGTTCTTTTTTATTTTGTATAGAATTGGTACTGAACTTCAGTGCCTTAATTCTTATTTTTGGGAGAAGTACAAGTCCGTTGGACATAGGTGCTTCGTTAGAGTTACCTCTTAACTGAGGTAAGTCATACCAATTTTAGGAGATATACTATGGCCGCAAAAAAAGTTGTAACCGCTGTCATCAAACTGCAGTGTCCTGCAGGTTCAGCAACTCCAGCTCCTCCAATCGGACCAGCTCTCGGACCTCACGGCGTTCCTGCCCCAAAGTTCGTTCAGGAGTTCAATGACCGTACAAAGTCCATGGAAAAGGGACTTATCATCCCTGTAGTAATTACTGTCTATAAAGACAAGTCTTACTCATTCATCCTCAAAACTCCACCAGCAGCTGTTCTTATCAAAAAAGCAGCAGGAATTCAGAAAGGTTCTGGAAATCCTCTTCGCGATAAGGTAGGAAAGCTTTCTCAGAAGAGTCTTGAAGAAATTGCAAAGCAGAAGATGCCTGATATTAATGCAAATGACATCGAAGCTGCAAAGAAAATTATTGCCGGTACTGCTCGCAGTATGGGTGTAGAAGTGGAGGCTGAGTAATGAAACACGGAAAGAAATACCGCGAATCACTTAAAAAGTTTGACCCAGCACAGAAATATGATGTTGCTAAGGCATGTCAGCTTGTTAAAGACCTTCACTATGTAAAATTCGATGAAACTGTTGAACTTCATGTAGCATTAAAACTTTCAAAGAGTCAGACAGTTCGCGACACTTTAGTGTTCCCAAATCAGTTTAAGGGTGAAAAACGCGTTTTAGTATTCTGTAAGGAAGAAAGAAAGCAGGAAGCTCTTGATGCTGGTGCTACATACGCTGGTGAAGCTGAATACATCGAAAAGGTAAAGGGTGGCTGGACAGATTTTGATGTTGCAGTTGCTACTCCTGACATGATGAAAGACGTTGGTCGTCTTGGTATGGTTCTTGGTCGCAAAGGTCTTATGCCTAACCCAAAGACTGGTACTGTTACACCTAATATTAAAGAAGCTATTGCTGAACTTAAGAAAGGTCGTACAGAATTCCGTGCTGACAAGACAGGTGTTATTCACATTGCTGTTGGTAAGGTTTCTATGGATGCAGAAAAGACTGCTGAAAATATCAACACTCTTCTTGCTGAAGTAGAACGCAAAAAGCCAGCTGATGCAAAACAGGATTATATCCGCAGTGTATCAGTTAACTCATCTATGGGACCTGGCGTTTGGATCAACATTAAGGAGGAAGCATAATGGCTATTCTCGCAAAGAAAATCCAGCCTGCTAAGGCAGAAGCAATTGAAGAAGCAAAGAAAGTTCTTTCTGGCTACGAAGATTTTATTTTTGTTGATTATCGTGGTCTTACTGTAGAACAGATTACTGCTCTTCGTGACAAACTTCGTGAAAAGGAATCACAGCTTAAGGTTCTTAAGAATACATTTGCTCGTGTTGCCTTTGAAGAAATGAAAGTAACAGATGTTGCTGATTATCTTACTGGACCTACAGCTATTGCTATGGTTAAGGAAGATGCTAACGAATCTGCAAAAATTCTGTTTGATTTTGCAAAAGATGTTCCAGCTCTTCAGATTAAAGGTGCTTGGGTTAACAAGGAAGTTATGGATGCTGCTGCAATAGAAGCATTCTCTAAACTTCCTGGAAAGAAAACTCTTATTGCAATGCTCATGTCTGCTATCAATGGTCCTGCAAGAAAACTTGCTGGTACATTACAGGCATATGTTGAAAAACTTGAAAAAGAAGGTCCAGCCACTGCAGCTCCTGCCGCAGAAA
>CAZALL010000208.1:0-2997 GCA_964485955.1 uncultured Treponema sp.
TGGAAGAATAAACAAAGTAAGTATTGTGTTTTTTAATGAACGTGCTTTTTGAATTTTGATTTCAGGATGTTTGTTCCTAAGTGAAGTAATAGCTTTTTCAACTTTTGCTTTTTTTTCTTCATCAAAATTAAATAAATCTTTTTGAACAGGAATGTCGTTGCTTTCAACATTGTGAAGACTTATTCCAAGAAGTCTTACAGCTCGTCCGTCTTCATATTTTTTTCTAAAAAGTTTTAAGGCACATGAATATAAATCTTCAACTGAAGTAAAAATTTGATCCCGTTTTTCTTGAATTGTAACTGTGGTAAAATCTTCATAGCGCATTTTAAGGCATATTGTCTGAGAGTGCATGTTTTCGTCGTGCATGCGGAACATTACACTTTGTGCAAGAATTAAAAGAGCTGTTTCAATGGAGTCCCATTTATCTAAATCAAATTCATATGTTGTTTCTGAACTTATGGAATGATTTTTACTTTCTTCACCAAAAGTTAAATCTTTGTTTCCTCTAAGTGCATTGTAAATATAAGAACCGCAGTTATTTCCAAAAAGTGTCTGCAGGTAGTGTTCAGATTTATTATAAAGCTGCTCATTAGTTTTAAAGCCTGCTGCTTTTATGTGATTCTGAGTCTTTTCACCAATGCCCCACAATTTGTTTATTGGAAGAGAGAGCATAAAGTCTGTTTCTTTTCCTTCTGGAATAAATGTGAGCCCGTCAGGTTTTCTGTAACCAGAAGCGACTTTTGCAATGTACATTGTTGAAGCAAGACCTATGCTTACTGTAAGTCCTGTTTTTGTATAAACCTCATCTTTTATTTTTTTTGCAGTATCTGTTGCCTTTCCAAAAAGTTTTTCTGTTCCTGTTAAATCAAGAAAAGCTTCATCAATTGACATTTGAATAAGTACTGGTGAATAATTTGCAAGAATGGACATTACTTTAAGAGACATTTCATGGTAGCGTGCAAAGTTTCCATGCAGGTATATTCCATTTGGACAAAGCTGATATGCTTTTGCAATACTCATTGCAGAATGAACACCATATTTTCTTGCTTCATAACTCGCAGTCGAAACAACGCTTCTTCTTTCTCCTGGAAGTCCTCCGACTATTACAGGTTTTCCTTTGTATTGGGGATGATCTAATTGTTCAACAGAAGCAAAGAATGCATCTAAATCTACGTGAAGATAAATTTTTTTAAAAATTTTATTTTCATCCATTAGCTTTAATTCCATGCTTCAATACTGATTTCTTTTTTTTGAATTTCAATTGTATTTTTATCTTTTTCAATGAATGCTTTTACACAGATTGTATTGTCATATTTTGGATCTGCTGTATAAAAAATTTCAATAGTTCCAAGAGGATAGTCAGGTATTTTAAAGCCTGCAGAATTTTTTGAAGTAAAAATATAGTCGTAATTACTGTCATAAAGAGGAGTGCCTGTTGCAGAAGAAACTTTTATTACATAGCGTAATACATTTTCTTTTGTTGTTATGCTTAAATGTCTGGCACTAAGATCAGTAAAACCGTTAGAATCAAGAGATATGTTTATGTCTTTTGCATCCGTGTTTTCTGTAATAAAAAAGGATGATTCTTCTTTGGTTTTACCACGGTTTTTTGTTAAAATAAGGGCGATTACTGAATAGAAAATGACTGTAAAAATAAGTGAAAAAGCAGCAAGAATTATTCCTCTGTTCCAGAATTTTTTGCTAGAAATTGAAGTTTTTGAGGAAAATAAATTTGTTGCAATATAAAATCTCATTGTCTGCATTTGAACTGGATAAATTGCAAAAGCAAAAAGAATATTTAATGCAAATCCGCTTTTTGCAAACTGGTAAATGCTTATATCTTCTGCAAGGTAGAAAATCTGTATAAAATAAAATATATATGGCAGAATCATACAAATTGTACTTAAAAAAATACCTATCTTTGTGTATGTTTTTCTTGCAAAAAGTGCAATTATAAATTCAATAAAAAATAAATAAATAAATGAAATATCTGTTGCTGAAAAAATAAATACATTTAAAAGAGAAACTGCCAGCAGTAAATAACCATAAGCATAAGATGAAATATTTATGTTGAATCTTAACTGAATTATAAAAATAAGAAATGTGATTCCTAGAACTGTAATGAATTTAAATCCAAAGAGGAGCAGACCACCGGTGATGAAATTGGAAAAAATTGATTCTACAATAAAAAGTAAGAAACCTGTTATAAGAATAGTTACAGGAACTTCAGTAAGAGTTTTTAGGACATCCTTAAACTGTTCACGGCTTTGAGAATTAAATGTAAAGGAAAAAAAACACATTATAAAAAGACTGATTATTGCAAAAAGAAAAAATGAAAAAGTATAAAATGTTTCGTTAATCCAAATGCCTTCCTGTCCTAGCGGCAGATAACCGTAGTGTTTATCCCATGAACTTTCTTTTACTTTAGATAAATCTTTTTGTGCCTGAAGAAGAACTTTATCAAAAGCACAATCTTGTGAAACTATAATTCCGACTGCTGCAATGTTTTCTTCAAGAAATGTCGTAAGACGTTCATTTTCATTTAAAGCCGGTTTGTTGTATAGAGATGAATAATATGCATGATCATCCATTTTAAGATTTGCTGTATGGCATGAATGATTTATAGTCTGTGACAGCCATAAGGGAGAAATTTTTCCATGTCCACCGGTTATGAGTTTTGAATATTCATTTTCTGAAGGAATTATAACTATTGCAAAATTTGTGTCTTCATCATCAACTGTTTCTACAAATGCTTTTGTTCCTCCGATATGAAAATCTTCAAATTTGTCAGGCAGTGGGTTTTCATCATCTGCAGAAAAAAGAAAAACTGTGTCATATGGAAGAGATGCTTTTTTGCTTTCACTTAATAAATTTATAATTTGTTCAATATGATCTAGTACAAAGCCTGCATTAAAAGCGATAACAAGTTTTGTTTTTGTACTTTCAAAATTTTTTTTTGAAGCAGAATCAGCTTTTATTTCTACAGTGATGTTTTCA
>CAZALL010000209.1:0-2981 GCA_964485955.1 uncultured Treponema sp.
GATTTTTAAAAGACAAAGTTGCCATTATTACTGGCGGCGGAAAGGCTGTTTTAAATAATGGTGAATGTGGTTCTATAGGCTACGGAATTGCAACTGCCTATGCAAAAGAAGGTGCAAATCTTGTTTTAACAGGACGCAATGTCCAGAAACTTGAAGATGCAAAAAAAGATCTTGAAGCTAAATATGGCATTAAAGTGCTTACAGTTCAGGCTGATGTAAATGCTGATGCTGATAACGAAGCTGTAGTTGCAAATGTTGTAAAACAGACTATCGATACTTTTGGAAGAATTGACGTTTTGATTAACAATGCACAGGCTTCTGCTTCAGGAATAAAAATAGCAGACCACACAAAAGAACAGTTTGACCTGGCTCTTTATTCCGGACTTTATGCAACTTTCTACTATATGAAACACTGCTACCCTTACTTAAAAGAATCAAAAGGTTCTGTAATAAACTTTGCTTCGGGTGCAGGACTCTTTGGAAACTTTGGACAGTGTGCATATGCTGCTGCAAAAGAAGGAATCCGCGGACTTTCAAGAGTTGCCGCAACAGAATGGGCAGCAGACGGAATTAATGTAAATGTTGTCTGCCCTCTCGCATGGACAGCCCAGCTTGAAAAATTTAAGGAAGCATACCCTGATGCATTTAAAGCAAATGTAAAAGCTCCTCCAATGGGACATTTTGGCGATTCCGAAAAAGAAATCGGCCGTGTCTGCGTTCAGCTTGCAAGTCCTGACTTTAAATACATGAGTGGAGAAACTCTCACACTTGAAGGTGCTATGGGACAAAGACCGTAAAATATCAAAAATAAAAGGAATCAGGGGAATTTATAAAATTCTCCTGAGTTTAATATTCATGGGCATTTCAGAAAAACCATTTTTTAATCTACACCTTATTTTTATTTTCTTTTTCTTAATCAGTTCAAATGTCACATTGACGGCAAAGACAAAAATAATTTCTAGTGAACCTTGCCAGTATCATGATGTAAGCTGTGATTTCTACGATTATCAAAAATGGTTTAGAGAAGAAATTTCATACAGCAAAGCTATAGAAGATCTCGATACATTAGTTTACCTTTTAACATCATCCTATGCAGGCTATGACGATGCAGTAAAACGAGGACTTAGAGCAGAAACATTAATTGATTCATTTAAAAAATCAAACGATAAAAATAAAAGTGTTAACGTAATAGAGTTAAGTCAGTTTATCTATGATTTTTTTAAACCTTATGTACAGGATTCTCATTTTTGCATAGAAAGTAAAGATTTTTTTGCACAACTGGTAACTGGTTATAGAGTTCTATATTCAAATATTTATGTTAAAAAAACTGATGATGTTTTTGTTATAGAAAAATCTGATAAAGAAAATTTTAAATGCGGTGAAATTATTAAATGCGAAAATGAAAATATTTTTTTATATCCTTCAGCTGGAAAAGACATCTACAGAATTGGAACATATGCATCATATGATGAAAATGAAAAATATATTTGGGTAATCTGTTCAGAAAATAAAAAAGAGATTTTATGTAACATTTCCAATAATTATTTATACACAGACAACATAGCTCTTTACAAAGAAATTGAAAGTGATGATTCTGTATATATTTACATTCCTACATTAATGGATTTACAAAATGATGATGGACGAAAAATTATTGTAGATTCAAATTTTGAAAAGCTACACTCTGTTTCAGAGCGTTATGCACAAAAGAAAAATATTATTCTTGATTTAAGAACCAACACCGGGGGCAATTCATTACACACGTCAAAGTTTCTTTCAAACCTGTATTTTCTTGAAAAAAAATGTAATGAAAAAAACACACTCAAAAATTTAATAAAAGCAGATAAAATCATGCACATAGACACCAATATAATATATTTACTTTCTCCTCCGATCTTACAGGCAAATAACTATCTTGAAAAAAATATATATTCAAATGACTTACTATTTATTAATCATTTTAAAAGTCAAAGAAAAATTTTAGACAACCGAAATTTAAAAATCAAATATTGTGAGGACTATAAAAAATCAAAAGCAAAATTCAATGTTACAAATTTTAAAGGAAAATTAATTATTCTTTCCGGCAAAAACTCTGCCAGTTCAAGTGAGCTGACTATAACGGAAGCAAAAGCTCTTTTTAATAAAACAAATCAGTTTTTTCAAATTGGGGAAAACACAATGGGCTGTTATGCTTACGGAAACGTCTGGTGCTATCAGTTAAATAATTCAGGAATAGCCTTACACCTTCCTTCCTTTGTAATAGAAAATTCACAAAAAACATGTCCGGAAGGTTACGGTATTATGCCTAATTACTGGGCAACAAATGAAGACATTTTAAAAGCTCTTGTAAACATTAGCGGTGATGAAGAACTGTCAGAAAAATTAAAGGATATAAATAATAATCTGTAAAATTAAAAATTAAACCTAAATTGTATGCATCATAATTTTATCTTGAATATTTAACAAATTATTTTATTACTTTCTTATGTATAGTAATGATAATAAAATCTTTTAGCGGTATTCTGTTAAAATGGAAAACAAAGAAAAATCTATAACTTCAGAAAATAAAAAAAATTCACTTGTAAAAAAGGGTCTCTCACTTTCGGTGCTGACACTTTTTTCTAGAATATTAGGTCTTATAAGGGAGATGACTAAAGCAAAATTTTTAGGAACATCATCTCTTTCTGATGCATTTGGAGTTGCATTTTTAATTCCAAATCTTTGCCGCAGACTTTTTGCAGAAAACTCTGTTTCAGTTGCATTTATTCCGACATTTAAAAGTTACCTTGAAGACGCAGACACTCCTCAAGGAAAAGCAAAAGCCCAGGATTTTGTAAACGCAACATTTACCCTGGTTACTTTTTTAGTTGTAATTTTTGTAGCACTTGGAATGATTTTTACTCCATGGATTTTAAGAATTTTTTATTCAAAAGAAGTCGGTGACATTTTAAATGAAGCGACAGTTTTAACAAGAATAATGT
>CAZALL010000210.1:0-2964 GCA_964485955.1 uncultured Treponema sp.
GTTTCTTGTAAGGGAGTCCCATGCACGAAGACTTTCAGAAAGTGCGACTATAGCTTTTGCGTTAAGTGAAGAGTTGCCGTTTGTTTCTGCAATTCTGTGGAGAGTTACGCCTAAGTTATTGTTTGCCTTCATGTATGTATCGACAAGATCGTACTGGTCTTCTCTTACCTGTGGAAGAATTAACTGATGATTTTCAAATTCTTTATTAAGTTCGCTTATAAGTTTTTCGTAATATCCCTGGGCTGCATGATTGTCACGTCTCATGGCAAGAGTATTTGCAAGCGAAAGAAGAAGATGCGTATCTGTGCTTCTTGTTTCTGAACTGATTATAAATGAAGCAAGGGCTGCAGGATAATTTTCTTTTTGATACTGAATGTATCCTACACGATAGCGCACGGTAGAATTGTCATCTTTATTGTTGATAGCCTCTTCATAATTTCTAAGAGCCTCATCCATGTCACCAGAAATAAAATAATTTATTTCACCCATATCTTCATAAAGTTTACCGACATTCTGGTCACTTGCAAAACCGCTTGATTCATTTTCGTTTTCAAAAAGACTTATACCTAAGGCATAATTATTTTCTGCAAGAAGATATTCTCTTGTGCGGGCATAACTTTCACCTAAGAGACGGTAAGTATTGATGAATTTATATGTATCTCTTTTATTGCGTACAGTCTGATTTTCAAAAGAATTTATTGCACTTGATAAAAGCTGCTTTGCTCCGTTTTCATTTGAAGTCTGACTAAAATAACGTCCCATATTGTAAAGTGCAACTGGATTTTCGCTGTCATATTTAACTGCCTTTTCAAGCATCGCACGAACATCTTCAATCTGGAAGCGGAGTTTTTCTTCTGAAGGTTTTAATGTGCCGTAGCGTTTATCAAAAAGATATCCGCTTAATTCAGTCCAGTCTTTTCCTTCAAGACCCTTTTTCTTTAACGGAAAGAAATGCTCTTTGTAGGTAAGAACCTGGGCTAAGTTGTCTGTGCGGATATAATAGCGCATCATTCGTGAAAGATAGAGATTTGCATTTTTGTCCGCATCAAATGAATAGACTAGTTCATATTGTTCTTTTGCAAGGTCTAGTTTTGAAGAATCAAGTTCGCTTCCCCATTCAAGATAAGTATCTCCTAAAAGAAGAATCGCTTCTGGATCATTTATGTGATAGTCAAGAACTTCTCTTTTTAAAATTCTTTCGGCTTCTTCATAGTTATACAGATCCTGCATTTCCATTAAAGCCCATTCCATTCCGGCTTGTTTGTCATGATCAAACTGTTTTAAAGTCCAATTGTAAAATTTTGCACTGCGGTCGTACTGTCTGTGTGTCCAGTAAGCTTGGGCATATTTGTAGAACCACTTTTTTTTAGGCTGAATGCTTACTGCATTGATAAAAGTTGTTTCACTGAGTTCATATTCATTTTTTGAAATAAGTTTATAACCTTTTTTATAAAGGCTTGTTGCCATTGAAGGTTTAATTACAAAAGTAAATGTTAAAAATCCAATGCAGAAAATCATTACTGCAGCAAATGCTGTAAGAATTGCAGCGGGAATAATTTTATTTTTAAGTTGATATTCAAGGGACTTTTTGTATTCTGCATATTCTGCTGCGGAACGTCGTTCGTAATCGCGCGGAACATCCAGAGAAATATCAAGCATTTTTTCAAGATCGCCTGCAAGCTGTCTTGCCGGAACTTTTCTAAGTACTTTTTCAAGAATTGCAAATACAGCGTCATCAGTAAATTCATTTCTTACTACAAGATCTTCTACTGCGATTCTTACGTTAAGAGGATAAGTATTTAAGTTTTCAAGAAATCTTTTATATTCTGAATCTGTAAAAGTGTTTTTTAATTTACCGTCACCTTTTTTAGCTCCAGTAAAATCTGGTGTTTCGACCTTTGCCTTTTTTGAAAAATCTGCAGTTTCTGTATCAGAAAATCCTGGAATGTTAAAAAGGTCATCATCATTTGAAGATGAATCAATGTTTCCTAAATTAAAATCTGAATCAACATCACCAAAGTCATCTGTAGAGGAATCTGATGAAGAAAAATCCATATCTTCTATCGCAGAAGTATCAAATTTTTCTACAGGACCACTTTCTTCGGTTGCATTAAAATCTGTATTGCTTCCTGTTACGGCATCTGCTGAAGAAGTAAGATTTCCAAAATCTCCTCCAAAGGGATCGTCTTTGGAAGGTGTGCCTGAAGGAGTAAAAGTAAGGTCTTCTTCCGGCATGTTAAAATCAAAGTTTTCAGAAGAAGTTTTTTCTTGGGGCAGGGGAGCTTCGTTTAGTTCAGAGGGTAATTCAGAATTAAGATCAATTCCGCTTCCTTCGAAATTAAAATCTGAATCACCTAAAGCGTCATTTAATTCTTCAAAATTATCCTGAGTATCATTTGCTGTAAAATTAAAATCTTCACTCTGGTTTATTGAAGATATATCTTTTTTTTCTGGAACAGTATCTGGTGTTTTTGGAATACTGTCTGTATTTGTGTCTGTTTTTACTTCAGGAGTTTCTTGAGCTTTTTTTGTAGGAGCTAAAAGTGCATCAAGACCTAAGTCTTCAATAGGAATTTCTTCTGGTTCTTCTTTTACTGTTTCTTTTTTTTGTGGAAGAGGAGTGTCTTCAAAGTCGCTTAAGTCAAGATCATCAAGATCAATGTCTGCGGCTGCTGTAGAAAGTAGGTCTGAAACGTCTGGAAGTTTTGGTTGTGCTATTGCAATGGCTGCATCTTCATCATCAGAAGAATCTCCCGTAATGTCAGATAAGTCACTGGCGGCTTTTTCTTTTTCTTTTGCAGCTGCTTCTGCCTGTGCTAGTTCATCTTCAGAAAGAGTCGGCATGCCAAATTTAAAGTCTTCAGAATCATTTGTGTCTTCAATAGTATCTGGTATTTTAAGAGTTGCAGGCTGTTCACCTCTTGCGGCTCTAATTTCCGGCTCGTTTCCAAGAGATATAAGGTC
>CAZALL010000211.1:0-2960 GCA_964485955.1 uncultured Treponema sp.
TTATGTTATTCAAGTTACCGTGTAGCAAGAAAACAGATGAACTTTTAATTGTGTTCTACTTTTTCTAATAATTCATAATTATAAGATGTTCTGCTTTTTTATCATTCCTATTCATAAAACTTACGGTATAAGTCTTATCAAATTGCTTTATATTCAAACCTTTGTTTTCGTATAATGATAAAATGTAAGGAGTTGATTTTATAACCATCATCCATTTTCCTTTACATTCATTACAAAGATAATTTGCTAATCTTGCCTGATCATCTCTAGTAAAATCATTTTGTGCATAAGTACTAAATTCAGAATCATAAGGAGGATCTAAAAATACAAAATCATCTTCTTGAGGCTGATTTAATTTGAAAAAATCTTGAAAATCTAGATTTTCAATTTTAGTATTTGCGAATTTTTTTAAAACTTTCTCAGATTGATAATAATTAATTTTTGTATCTAAAGATTTTAAATTATAACTTGCTCCTCCATAAGGTACATTAAAATCGCCAGAATCATTGTACCTAAACATTCCACTGTAAGTATAATTGCGAATAAATAAAAACAATGCCGTATGTAATTCTTTATTCTTTTGAATTTCTTTATCATTGTATAAATATCTAAAATACATATACAAAGCACTCATAAAAGCTGTTTCTACATTAGTTTTTAAATCTTCTTCTGGGAGAAGCCATTTTTCAATTTCAAGTTTTTTCATTCTTTGAAATTTTCTTGTAAGATTTATTTTTACTTCTGAAATAAAAACATCTCTGTGAAATAAAAAAGTATCTGTTAGATTTCTTAAAATGTCTTTTTCTTGAATTTTTACAAATTCTTCAATTTTATATTTTAATTCTCTGACTTCAATTTCGTTTCTTCTAAAACTTAAAAAAAGTGTTTCTAAACCAGAAGTTTTTGCATAGTCAAAAGTATTTTTCCAAGATTTCTCTACACAGTTTACCCAAGCATAAAAATCTATATTTTTTTGAGAAATAAACGTATAAAGATTTATTAATTCGCTTGATTTGTCATTTATGAAAAATCTTTCTGCATTAAAGGCCATAAACACAGAACCGCCACCAACAAAAGGTTCAAAATAATTTTTTATTGATGCTGGTGCATTAGGAAATATGAAATCTAATTCTCTCTCCTTTCCCCCTGGCCATTTTATTAAAGGTTTTAATGAAGTTTCTTGATTATAATTTTGGGTCGTCATTTTTTGTATTCCCTTATTCTATTTTGTGCCGCTTGGAAATAAATACTATCTAATTCAAATCCAATAAATCTTCTGTTTAATTCTAAGGCAGCAACTCCAGTTGAACCTACACCCATAAAAGGATCAAATATTATATCATTTTCATTACTTGCTATAGTAATCATCTTTTTTAAAATAGAAACAGGTTTTTGAGCTGGATGTTTAGGTTCTTTCAATCTTTCAGGTGCCATGCAAATAGGACTTTCCAAAAAATTATGCATTTCTTTTTGCGATATAAAATTCCATGTATGCTTTTTATTCCAGCAACAAAATATCATTTCACAACTATTTAAAAAACCTGCCTTAAATATTTTTGGAGCTGGATTTGTTTTATGCCAAATCATAAAATTACTTGTATCAAATCTATGGTCAAGGCAATTATACCAACGACCTAATTGATTGTAAGATGTAAAAATGAATAAATTTCCTGTTGGTTTTAAAATTCGTAAAAAATCTTCAACCCAATCTTCTGGATTAAAATCTATCAAATCCCATTCAGCAACATCATTATTCATAGGTGTTCGCCCAGGTAATGGAATATTACCAGTCGAATGTTTACCAATGTTATAAGGAGGATCTGTTAATATAAAATCTATGCTTCTATCAGGAATTTCTTTTATAAGTTCACTGCTGTTTCCATTTTTTAGAAAACAACGCCAATCATTTTCTAAATTAAGCATTTGGTAAATAAACCTTTTTTATTTTATTTAATGCTTCAATAATAAAATGTGCATTTTTCTTATATTCATCTAAAACAATTTCATAACCCTTATCAGTTTTACAAACCATATTCCAAAAGTCACGTCCTATTTTTAATTCATCTTTACTAAAAAATTGCAAAACACGACTTTGTTTCCATGGATTATCTTCACCATAACGATTGTAAGCCGTAGCAAAATAAATTTTAATTTTATTTTCATTACCAAGAGAGTTTGCAAGAATACAATACTGTTCAAGAAGGGCTTCTTTTTCAGAACGAGCTTTCTTATTATCCAAATCACCACCAATTTTAAGTTCTATCAGATAATGCATATCTGTATCTTCATCAATTAAGTAATAATCACTTTCATGTCTTTTATTAATTATGCTGTTTTTTGATTTTTTTGTAATTCCAACATAGTCAGACAGTTCAGGTTTTCTAGCATGTCTTTTATATTCTTCAAGAATATCTGCAATGTATTCTGTTTGTTCTTTATATATTTGTCCTTCTACATGTTGTGAAACTTTATAATGCAAAGAAGCTATATTAATTGCCATTTTTTCAAGCATATTACCAAGAGAAGAATCTAAAGAACGTGAAAGAGCAGAGTAATACTGTATATCTGCCCCTAAAGCAGCAATAAATACATTGTGTATTTTCATATTTATTGTACCCTCATCATCTTCATATTCTGCAATATACCTGTCTGAAAATCCAGATGCATAACTTTCAACATGACTTTTTACTATTGCTCTTATTGCTTTTTCATTATCAAAAGTCATTTTATCAACCTCTCTTTTTATTTTGGTGAAGTTGTCATTTCTCCATATAATTCTATCAAAGGTTTTATTGCGTTTCTAATATCTGCTTCTGTGTGCATGGTATGAAAAGTTATCATATTTATTGTTTATTTTCTATTATTTTAATAAAATCAGTGTAGTATTTTTTTCAAGCCTAACTATATGAACTTTTAATTGTGTTGATAACAACTATCTCTTGTGATAAAATTGTCGAAAA
>CAZALL010000212.1:0-2933 GCA_964485955.1 uncultured Treponema sp.
TTCTTCTATTTGCGGAGTATAATCGCTTACTGGAGAAATTGCTCCCATTCCGCCTGTATTTGGACCTTTAGCTCCATCGCAAAGTCTTTTGTGATCACGCGCACTTAAAAAAGGTACTATGCAGGCTTTTCCATTTTTTATAGTTTCTGGACTTACACTTACTGCCGCAAGAACACTTACTTCAATTCCGCGAAGATATTCTTCAATTACAAGTTTTGTTCCTGCTTTACCAAGTGAACTGTTTTGCATCATGTCAACAACTGCATCTTTTGCTTCTTTTACAGTTTTGGCAACAACAACACCTTTGCCGGCAGCAAGACCATCTGCCTTAACTACAATTGGTGCACCTTTTTCTTCAATATATTTAAGAGCTTCTTCTTTATCTGTAAAAGTTGCACTTTGAGCACATGCAACTCCGTATTTTTTCATAAAAGCTTTGGCAAAATCTTTACTTCCTTCAAGTTGAGCACCTGCCTTACACGGACCTACAACAGGTATCTCATTCTTCCAGAAAGTATCTGCAATACCAGCAGCTAAAGGATCTTCAGGACCTACAACAGCAAACTGACAGCCTTCATGTTTTGCAATAGCGACCATTTTATTTTCTGAATCTACGTCCTTTAAATAATCACAGTCTGAAGGATTAATGTTTATACATTTTTCTTCAAGAGCTGTTCCGCCGTTACCTGGAACTACAATAACTTTTTCTACATCACTACTCTGAGCAAGTTTCCAGGCGATTGCATGTTCCCTACCGCCACTGCCAATTACCAAAACTTTCATTTTTCTTTTCCTGCACTTAAATAAAATTATTTAAAAATTCCTTTAGTCAGAATAAATTTGTGCAATTTCATTTTTATAGATTTCACGAATCTTGAAACGCATCATTTCCTGTTTTGCAGAAAGTTCTACTCCAACTTCAAAAGGTTTGGTTATTATAGCAGTTTTTGCAATTCGTTCAAATGCCTTAAAGCCAGTTTTTGTACTTACAAGTTCATTTACCTGAGCATCAAGCATTTTATGTATTGCTTCACTGCGTGCAAGTTCTTCCCATGAAGTGTAATTTATTCCGTTTGCATCTGCATAAGCCTTAACTTCTGTTTCTGAAGGAAGAATAAGAGCCCCTAAAAAGCGCTGGTCTTTTCCTTTTTCATTCTGACCAATTACAACACTAGCTGCAATGTATGGAGAAGAATTTAACTTCATTTCTATTGGCAAAGGTTCAATATTTTCTCCCCCCATAAGAACTATTGTATCTTTTTTACGACCACGAAGCTGAATCTCATTGTCAACTGTAAGAATTGCAATATCTCCTGTATCAAACCAGCCGTCACTGGACAAAACTTTTTCTGTAAGATCAGGGCGTTTGTAGTAACCCTGCATTACCATACCTCCGCGTACCTGAAGGTTTCCTTTTTTACAGCGCCCTAAAACATTTCCATCATCATCAACAATGCGTACCTCTGCATGACGTATAGGACTTCCAACTGTAGACATTACAGGACAGGCAATAGGTCTTACTGCAACTACAGGGGCTGTTTCTGTTAATCCGTAACCTTCAACAATATTTACACCAATTGCCCAGAAAAATTTATCAATATTTGGAGGAAAAGCTCCACCGCCTGCAATACCAGCTCTAAAATGTTTACCCAGCATGGCTTTTATTTTTCTAAACACCAAAAGATTTCCAAGCCAGCATAAAGGTTTTAAGATTATCCACGGAATAAAAAACAAAATCCATTTAATTAAAAGATAATCATAACCAAAACGTGCCTCTTTTCTAAGCATTTTTCTCTGCATAGAAGATTCAATCATTGCGATACTTATAAAAAAGCGGAATAAAGCATAAACTAAACCGCCTGTCTTACGCATTTTTCGCCAGATTCCGTCATAAACTGCTTCAAATACACGAGGAACTGCCGGTAAACAAGTTGGGTTAAGTTTCTGCAGGTCTGCTAAAAGAATTGAACCTACAGGCTTTGAATAAGCAATAGATGCTGCCTGACTTATTACAACATATTCACACAAACGCTGAAAAGCATGCCATACAGGAAGAACAACTATAGCTTTTTCACCCGGAACCAGATAAATGCGTTCCTGAAGTTCATCAAGCTGGCATATAAAATTCATATGAGTGAGCATTACACCTTTTGGAGTACCAGTTGTACCACTTGTAAAAATAATAGTTGCAAGATCATCTCCCTTACCTTTGTCAACTTCTGCTTCTACCACATCAGGATTTTCTATACGCCACTTATGTCCCTGTTCAAGTACATCTGTAAACTGAAGCACACTAACTCCCAGTTCTTTTGCAAGATTCATTTCTGATTCTGCAACAGCATCAAAAGCAATAAGCGTTTTTACTAAAGGCAGTTCTTCTTTTACGCTTAAAATCTTTTTTACCTGGGCTGTATTTTCTGCAATAACCATTGTACATTCAGCAAAAGAGAGAATATATGCTAAATCTTTTTCTGTAGCATCACAGCCGCGTGGAGTATCAATTGCACCAATAGCCAAAAGCCCCATGTCTGCCTGTTCCCACTCTTTGCGGTTATCGCTTATAAGGCCAATTTTTGAACCTCTGCTTACTCCAAGATTTAAAAGTCCACCGGCAAAATCCAGACTGTTCTGATAAAAATCATGATAGTTAGTCGGCAAAAATTCTCCTGACTTTGAGCGAGTATACTGAGCATTAATTTCTGGAAAACGTTCGGCAACCGATCTAAGCATTCTTGGCAGTGTCTGTTCCATTTTTTCATCCTTTAATTTTATTTGTAACCATGCTGCAAAGATGTTACATTTGTAACACAGTATATAGATTTATTTAGATTATGACAATATTTAGAAATTTGTCATATAAGAACCCAAAACATTTAAGGCAGGCAGGGCATTTCCTTCAAAGTCAAAAAGTGCCTGATTTTCCCAATTTGATG
>CAZALL010000213.1:0-2904 GCA_964485955.1 uncultured Treponema sp.
TTCTATAATAGAAATCTCCATTCAAATAATATCCTATTCCAAAATAAAAATCATCAACCCCACTTGAAGCCCATGTATACTCAAAATCCTCCGGCTTAATGTATGTACCATTAGAGTAAGTGCGTGAGCCGTTGTAAGTTGGGGCGTAACCTTCTGTTATCTGATAGCAATCTTCCGTGTAGTCATCACAACTTATTATTGTAAAAGTTCCGTTAGAAGTTAAATTATCCTGTACTGTAATTTCTTTTAGAGAACTTTTTAGCGTGTATGTTGGCTGGGCATATTCTTCTTCTACATCAACTTTAACTGTAACTTTTTCACCGTCTCCAATGTAAAGTGTTCCGCCTGTGTATGTTGAATAATATGCCTGTCCTCCACCGTTTATTGCTGTATCAGAAATTAAAGTAAAGCGTGGGCTTAGTTTTGAATAAATGCTGTTTACGCTTATTGTTGCACTTCCAATTATTTCGTTATTCATACTTGGGTTAGTGGCTGTAATTTTTAAAGTTCCGTTTCCTTCTGCAATAGTTTCTATCGTAATTGTTCCTGTAGAAGAATCTTCACTTGTTTTTGTAATACTTGAAGTTAAAATGTCATCACAACCTGTAATTGTAAGATCTGCTTCAGGTGGGTTTACAGAATAATTTACAATTGTTTTAGTTCCGGGCTTTCCTGTAATTTTTTGAGTATCAATGCTAAAACTGTAATCCCAACTTGTTCTTACTGTTAATGAACCTTTTGCACTGCCGTCAGTAACACAGTAAATACTTCCGCTACCTTCTTTAATTCCGCTTATTAAAACATAACCTTCACCATTTTCGTCAACACCTAAATCTGTATATTCAAAATAGTCGTCATCTGCATTTGTTGTCCATGTTAAAAGTGCGTCAGGTGGACTTACTGTATATTTTACTTTTGTACTATGAAACGGCATTACCTTTAATGAACTTCTCTCAAAAGTAAAGCTCTTTGAATTTTGTACGATAACTGTACAGTTTGCAACTTTTTCTACATCAGGAAGTTGGGCGGTTAAAAGAGCTTCGCCTGCTGTAACCGGATAAATTGTTACTGTCTGTCCGTTACCCATTACACGTGCAATTTCTTTTCCATTTCCGCTTGCGTCCGTACAAGTCCATACAATATCATAATATTCATTTGTACTTTCTGCATTTTCTATACTTGCTTTAATTGTACTTCCACTGCTTCCTTTTGTAAGTGTCATGTATGTTTTATTTAAGGTAATGGCTTTTTCTCCGCTTCCCGGAACAATAACATAAAACTGTAAGTCGCTCGCTGCTTTTTCATGACTACAAGTAATAAGTGCTTCACCGCTTTTTTTTGCAGTAATATAAATCTGACTTCCTGTAACAGTTCCGTCTGTAGAAATTCCTGTAATGCCAATAATATCACTATCGCTTGTTGTCCACTTTAGGCTTGCACTATCATTTACTTCAACTCCAGTTCCGCTAAGACTTGCACTTAAAGTTTGGCTCTTTCCTTTTTGCACTGTAAATATTGTAGTACCAGCGGTAATGTAAACGCTATCCGTTGCTTTTTCTTTTACATAAACCATCATCTCACTTTCTGCCTGAACTACTCCTGTAGAAGAAGCAACTAATTTTGCACGCACTGTAGTAGTTCCGCTTTTAATTGCCTGAAGCTGTGCTACGGCTTTTGTTCCACTTAATGAACAGATGTTTTCATTGTCAACAGAGTATTCAACATGTGTTGTTACTTTAGTTACAGGAACTTGCATTGTAATAAAAGTTGCAGTTCCTTGAGTTACAGTTGTATTTGTATATGGAAAAGCAAAACTTGTATATTCCTGAACATTTACAATTATCTGCTGATCATAACTTGACTTTGGATGACTTACAGTAATTGTACAACTTCCGCTTTGCTTTGGCGTAATTGTACACACGTTTGCAGAATACTGCATATCAACAATGTCATAAACATCAACTGTCCATTTAAAATTATATTTATCAGTTTCACTTCCGTTAATTAAACTTGCATTTATTGTCTGACTTGAATCAGTAGGCTTTAAAGTTAAAATTGAACTTGGAACAGAAATATAACATTCACTTTCTGTTTTTTTATCGCATACAACAAGTATCTGTGCTGTATACATTGCCTTTGGATGAGAAACAGTTATGTAAGTTGTTCCTTCTTTTAATGCACGCACTTTTCCAACTTGATTTTGTCCGTAAACTGCACACACAGTTGAATCATTTGTTGACCATATAAAATCGCTATAGTCATCTTCACTTCCGCCAACTAGGTCTGCAGTAATATTTGTATAAGTTGAATTTACAGTCAAAGTTAATACGCTCGAAGTTAATTGAATGTAAGGATTTTGAGAAGCAGCAACAGGATCTACACACTGGGCAATAATTGTAAGTGAATATTTACAAGCTTTATTTGTAACCGTAATCATTGCAGTACCAATTCCGTTTCCTGTAAGCACTGCACTCGCTCCGCTTGCTGTAACGTCTACTGCTGAAGGATTTGAACTTGTCCACGAATAGCCGTCAATTACAACTGTGTCAGAATTTTTTACACTTACATTTACAGTTTTTGTATTTCCTTCACCAACTGCAACAACATTAGAATTTGTAGTTAAATATGTAAGACCTGCAAGTTCTTCTTCACTGTTACCTACAAGAATTAAAACTTTTTTTGTAAGTGTACTTTTTGTGTGGGTTATTGTAAGTTCTGCCTGTCCGCTTTTTACAGGTTTTATGTATGCAATACCAGTTTGTGTCTGTGCTGAAATTTTTGCAACTTCTTCGTTATCAATGCTAAAAGAAAATCCAGATGTATCTTCTCCAGTATAGTTTACTAAAACTGCCTGTAACTGCTGGCTCTGCTGATCTTTTAGTAAACTCATTACGTCTGTTGAAC
>CAZALL010000214.1:0-2874 GCA_964485955.1 uncultured Treponema sp.
TTTTGCAATTTCTTTTTCAGTTTTTACGTTTACAAGGGCAGACCATTCATTTATTCTGCAGGCATATTTATTAAGACTTTTTTGATTTTCTGTTCCCTTTTTGCAAACTGGAAGAACTGGATACTTTTTGCAAGGATAAATTCCATTTGCAATTTTTTGGGGATTACACTTATTTTCATAGTAACACCGCCAGCACTGCCCCAAATCACCAACTAAGTCGTACCCCCCCCCCTTCATAAGCAGTTTTTAAATACAAGCCAAGAACATCATCATGGAACTGCATATCATCGTGGATTACGTAAACATAATCTGTTTGTGCATGATCAATAGCATACTGATAGCGCACATCTTCGCGCGCAGAAACTTCATTTCTTCTTAAAATTCGCTTTAGAAAAACTTTGATTTTTTCAGCAAAGTTAAGTGCACGCGGAAAATAGCCTTTTATGTAATACGGAAACCAGGCCATTCTTTTTGTATTTTTGCGGACAAAAATTTTATGACCTTTAAAATATTCTTTTATTTTGTCATTTAGAAATATTTTATTCAGTTCTTCTATAGGAACTTCAGAATCATCATTAATGAAAATATCTCCCATGCTTTCGTCTGAATATTTTTTTAAAGACATAAGTGCATACAATAGACTTTCCGGTTTTTTATAAGATTGAACTGCAATATCTGCTTTCATAAAAATGACTCCTCATAAGGATAATTGTTTCATAAGATTATCAAGTAAATTATAAACATTGTCCATTGAAAACTGTTTTATGTTTTCGTTGCTGGCTTTTGCGATTTTTATTCTTAGCTCATCATTTTCAATTAATTTTATGATATTTTGTGCAAGTGCTTGAGGATTAAAAACTGGTGACATTAAAGCAGTTTCGCCATCTTTTGCGTAGTGCTTAAATCCTTCAATATCTGTACAGCAAACTGCACAACCACATTGCATAGCTTCTGCCGGTGGTAATGCAAAACCTTCCATTTTTGATGCGGCAACAAAAATTGCTGATTTATTGTAAAGTTCATTATGAGTTTTTTTATCAGGAGTCTTATAATATGTATACCAATCTGGTAAAAAATCAGGTCTATCTGGCACTCCAAAAATATTTACATGAAGTTCAGGATATTTTTGTTTTACAATTTCCAATGCTTTAAAAGAATCAACGCATCTTTTTCTGTCGTCATTGTGATTGAGCATTGCAATTTCATATTTACTGCGCTCTTCAATTTTTGTAATCAAATAAAACTCTTTTGAATCAAATCCATTGTAAATTTTAAAGCATGAAGCGCCAGTTGATTTTACAATTTTTTCAAGTCCGTCAGAAATTACAATGTTGTTAAAACCAAATTTGTAACTGTTTAAAACCTCTTCGTCTGTAACACTTCCCCATTTTTCGTAATCCTGAATAAGATAAAAACAGTTCTTTCTATCAAAGTTTTTTAAATCTTTAAGGGCATAGGCAGTTGCAATTGCTGTAGCAAAAACAATTGAATCTTTTTTGTAGTGTCTGAATGCAAAATCATTAAACTTGTAAACAAAATCCTTACTGACTTTATTTTTAAAATTGAACCATTCACCCGGATGATAGATTTTTAAGGCACGCTTTATATAAAATCCAAAAAATCTTTTAATTCTTTTTGGCAGCAATAAAAGAGAAAATTTTTCTTTTTTAGGCGTTAAATATATATGGCAGTAAACTATATGCACATCATATTTTTCTGCCAGATGGTCTGCATACTGATAGGCAACTTTAAATCCGCCAATAGGTCCAGATTCTTTTCCCGGAAGCAAAATTAAAACCTGCCGTTTATTATTTTTCATATACAAAGCTCCACTATCTTCTTTTAATTTTATTTACCACTAGGGCAACATAATATTTAAATTCTTTTTTCCAGAAAGTTAATAAAATCCACATAAGGCAAACTGCCACAAACACAACTGCAGCTTCTAGCAAAAATACCCAAAAGTTTTGCGGAGTAAATTTTATTATTTTTTCCATTAAGAAATAGACTATTGCATAAATAAGGCACATTTTTAGCATATACACAAAATACTGGACAAAATAAGTCATTACATTTTTATTAAAGACTTTTTTATAAACAATTACCGGCTGAACCCAGAAAGGCACTAAAAGCGTACTCAAAATGGTTCCTAAAACTACGCCAATTAAACCAAAAAATTTTGCTAATATGATTGAAGAAATTAAGTTTATTACGCTTTCAATAATTGGGGCAAATTTGTCATCTTCAAATAAACCTGCTGTGTTTTTTACCGCCAAAATTACGCTTCTGTTTCTTGAAAAATAAAAACTTACTACAAGGGCAATTACTATTGCGTTAGATAAAACTGTATCACTTCCAAGCCAAACTCTTATAAATGGCGTTAGCAAAAGTGCAAGACAAACACTGCATACACTTGCAAGACTTTGATTTAAATAAAAAAGTTTGTCAAATAAATCTTTTTGCTTTTCTTTTGTTTCGGTGACTAAAAAATTTCCTATACTGTCCTGCATATTGTTAAAAACAAGACTTATCATATTTGTTATCATTGCTATTACACTTACATAACTTGTGTAACGTCCGGCTTCTTCAACTCCACAGAACCATGAAACTAAAAGATTATCTGTTCCAAAAACTACAACTCCACCTAAGGAATGCCAGAAAATTGCCCTTATTTTTGTAAAAAAAGTTGATTTTAATTCTTCTGGTAAAGGTTCGCTTTTTTCTTTTAAGTAAGGATAAATTTTATCGCAAATTAAGCTTACAACAAAATTGTAAACAAATGTGCATAAAATCTGAACTATTAAAAATAAAATGTAGTCCGAAGTAAAATATACAACCGCCAGCTGAGTAATTTTTAGTGCATAAGTGTAAATT
>CAZALL010000215.1:0-2863 GCA_964485955.1 uncultured Treponema sp.
CGTGACATGTCTTTTATAAATAGACAAATTTATAAGTCAATAGTCAGTTCTTATTCTGATTACAATAAAAGCAACACAATGAATATTCCCCAAAATTACGATTGTGCAGATGTTGCTACTCACATATACAGTAAAGCCACAGATAAATTATTATTTAATAACAGATCTATATCAGACTTGAGTGCTAATGGAAAAGCCCTTTCCAATATTCCAGATATTTGTTCAACTGATTATTTTCCTGAGAATGAGAATAATGTTTCATTTTATTCAGATAAATCTTTTAACAATAAAAATGTTGAAGTTGGATCAATTATGGTCTGGAGTGGGCCTGGCAGCAGAGGAAAAAAAGGCTGGAAAGGGCATGTTGCTACTGTTGTTGGAGTTGATAGAGATAAAGAGGAAAATGTGACAAATATAAAAATTATACAAGGTCATACCGGAGGAAATAGAACAGAAGTTGTAGATATTACCAGTCAAGCTGATTTAGATGAATATGCAGGAAAATTCGAAGGATTTGGCGAAATCGGGAAAAATTCAACTCATTCAACATTCCAAAAAATCTTAAATTTTCTAAGTGGAGCTAATGAATGAAAAAAATAATACTGACTTGCCTCTCACTGTTCCTATGTTATAGCTTGAATGCAATGAATTTTGAGGCAGAAAAACAAACTGAATTATTTAATATTCCTCTTGAAACAGTAGATGTAAAAATTATTGGTGAAATAAAAAATAATAACCCGCATAAAGAATTGAAAGTGCTTAGTAAAAATAATCAAAATCTTTTTAATAAAGAAATTTATATGTTGGATAATGAAAATGGATATTCTTTTTTTTACGATGGGAAAAGATGCTGTTTTAAAATTAGATTGTATGAAGATAAAGAAAATTACCTGTTTTATGTAGATAATAAAAATTCTCCTATTTTAATTAAAATTTCAGATAAATGGATTTCCAGTTTAATTATTTATAATGATAGAATTTATTATTCAACAGAATTTAATGATGATACAATTAAAAGTATTTCACTATTAACAGGCGAAACGCAAGTTATAGAAGGATATTATCCCAATGTTGAATTAAATATATCCGAAAATAATAACTGCATTTTTGAGTATGAAGAAAATTATTACAGAATAAACAATAATGTCATTGAAAAATTCAAAAATGAAAAATTTAGGAAAAAATGTGATTTTTTTGATTTCAGGTTATACTAAAAAATACCCGTGGTTATCCCGATAAAAAACCGAGATAACCACGAATAATAATTGTCTTTGTGATTTTTTCGTGCTACAATTTTGCTATGGGAAAAGAACTTATTATTGGTCGCGAAAAAGAAATCCAGCAGTTGTTAAAGTGTTATGAATCAAAAGAATCGCAACTTGTTATTCTTTATGGAAGAAGGCGTGTTGGGAAAACATTTCTGATAAATCAGACTTTTGAAGATAAATTTGATTTTAGGCTTTCAGGTGATTTTAATCTAAAAAAAAATGAGCAACTGTTCAATTTTTATGATGAACTGAAAAAACGAAGTCAAAAAGAAATTGTTGTTCCAAAATCCTGGCGTGAAGCTTTTTTCCAATTACGCGATTATCTGGAAACTTTAGATAAGAATACAAAACATATTGTTTTTCTTGATGAAATGCCTTGGCTTGATACTCATAAATCAGGTTTTCTTGTTGCATTTGAATACTTCTGGAACAGTTATGGTTCGAACAAAAATAATCTTATGCTTATTGTCTGCGGTTCTGCAACATCGTGGCTTGTTGAAAATATAGATCATAATAAAGGCGGGCTTTTCAACCGTCAGAATTGTCGTATTTATCTGGAACCTTTTAATCTGTATGAAACAAAAAAATTCTTAGAATCAAAAAACATAGTCTGGAGTGATTATGATTTTTGTGAATGTTATATGATTATGGGCGGAATTCCTTATTACTTGAATATGATAGATTCTTCAATTCCCTATAGTCAAAATATTGATAATCTTTTTTTTAAAAAACACGCTGTTTTGTGGGATGAATTTGATCATCTGTATAAGACTTTATTTTCAAACAGTGAGTCTTATATAAAAGTGGTAGAAACTATTTTTACCAAAAGAATAGGACTTACGCGCAAGGAAATCGTTGAAATATCAAAACTAAGTGATAATAATGAAATGACAAAAATGCTGAAAAATCTTGTTGATTCAGGATTTGTCCGCGAATATCCATTTTATGGAAACAAGAAACGGCTGACAAAATATCAACTTGCTGATTATTACACAATGTTTTATTTGAAATTCTTAAAAGACAAAGCGGGAAAAGATGAAAATTTCTGGTCAAATACATTGGAAAATCCCGCAAGAAAATCTTGGGCAGGTTTTACTTTTGAGCAGTTGTGTAAAGATCATATAAGACAAATAAAGAAAAAAATCGGAATTTCAGCTGTGTTATCCCAGGAATCTGCGTGGTTTGTTCAGGGCGATGAAGAAAATGAAGGAGCTCAAATCGATATGCTTATTGACCGCCGTGACAGGGTAATAAATATTTGTGAAATGAAATTTTCTAGTGATGAATATTCAATTGATAAAGACTATGATCAAAATCTCCGCAGAAAAATAAACCGCTTTGCAGAAGTTACTGGAACAAAAAAAGCATTGCAGCTTACATTTATTACAACATACGGCGTAAAAATGAATATGTACAGTCAAAGAATTACAAGTCAGGTAACATTGGAAGATTTGTTTGAAAAATAGCTGAGATTGTTTTTTTTGTTAGCTCAGAAATCTTTTCCCATGATTTAAACTACGAAATCGTCTATAATTACGATATGAACTTTGCCCACAGGCTTACAAACGCTGGCGATCGCTACTACAAATACGACT
>CAZALL010000216.1:0-2861 GCA_964485955.1 uncultured Treponema sp.
TGGATAAGCACAGATCCGGCGTTGGAAGAATATATCCCGGTGGCAGGCAAAGCAACCGCCAGTGACGCATCGAACCTCCCCTGCCTTGGCGGATTATTTATCCAGATCAATTGCAGTTTAGCGGGACACGTACTGACAAATTTATTTATTTGTGATAAAATTCTTGTATTTCTTTAGTACAGGAGTTTACATGAAAGGAATTATTCTTGCAGGGGGAAGTGGTACCCGGCTTTATCCAATTACAAAGGCTGTTTCTAAGCAGATTTTACCTTTATATGATAAACCAATGATTTATTATCCTTTAAGCTGTCTGATGCTTGCTGGTATAAGGGAAGTTTTAATTATTTCTACTCCACGTGACATTTCACTTTTTAAGGAACTTTTTGCTGACGGTTCATGGCTTGGAATGAAATTTGAATATGCAGTTCAAGATAAGCCCCGCGGACTTGCAGATGCATTTATTGTTGGAAAGGATTTTATTGGAAGTGACGATGTAGCTCTTGTTTTGGGAGATAATATTTTTTACGGTCAGAGTTTTACAAGTACTTTAAATCGTGCTGCAGCAAAAATTACTTCTAAAGAAGCAGAAGCTGTAATTTTTGGTTATTTTGTAAAAGATCCTAGAGCTTATGGTGTTGTTGAGTTTGATAAAAACGGCAGAGTTCTTGGTATTGAAGAAAAACCTGCAGAACCAAAATCAAATTATGCGGTTCCGGGACTCTATTTTTATAATAATGAAGTTGTTAAAATTGCTCAGAATGTAAAACCAAGTGCACGCGGAGAAATTGAAATTACTGCGGTTAATAATGCATATCTTGAACGTAAGAGTCTTAATGTTGAACTTTTGGGCAGGGGAATGGCATGGCTTGATACAGGAACATACGACGGTCTTCTTGAAGCAAGTAATTTTATTGCAACTATAGAAAAAAGACAGGGCATGTATGTAAGCTGTATTGAAGAAATTGCTTTCCATAACGGATGGCTTTCTAAAGAAGAACTTCTTTTACTTGCAAAAGGCTACAAGACAGATTACGGGCGGTATTTGGAATACATTGCAAATCAAAATTAAATTGTAAATTATTCAGCTTAAGGAAAATAAAATGAGAAAATTAAAGAATATAATGGTAACTGGCGGAGCTGGATTTATTGGCTGTAATTTTATTCATTATTTAATGGGACTTTCTACAGCGGGTGGCAGTGCATTTACAGATTCAGCTTTTGATGGAAGAATTATAAACGTTGACTGTCTTACATATGCCGGAAATCTTGAAAGCTTAAAAGATATTGATGAAAAATACGGAAGTGGCGCTGATGAAAAAAACAGACGCTATTTTTTTGAAAAAGTTGACATTTGCGACAGAGTTCAAATTGAAAGAATTTTAAAACAATATGATATCGATACAATAATTCATTTTGCGGCAGAAAGTCATGTTGACCGTTCAATTTTAGGCCCTCAGGCATTTATGCAGACAAATGTTATGGGAACTTTTACATTGCTTGATTGTGCAAGAAATTTCTGGAAAAAAGCAGACGGTTCCATGAGAGATGATGTACTTTTTCATCATATTTCTACAGATGAAGTTTACGGCTCTCTTGGAGAAAGTGGTTATTTTCTTGAAACAACTCCTTATGATCCTAGAAGTCCTTATTCTTCATCAAAGGCATCTTCTGATCACATTGTAATGGCTTATTACCACACATACGGTCTTCCAGTAACTCTTTCAAACTGTACTAACAATTACGGACCTTTTCAGTTTCCAGAAAAACTCTTACCTCTTATGATTTCAAATATTCGTAACAAAAAAAATCTCCCTGTTTATGGTGATGGGAAAAATATCCGTGATTGGATTTATGTTGAAGATCACAACCGCGGTGTATGGCAGATTGTAAAGCAGGCTGTGGACGGAAGTAAGTGGAATCTTGGCGGTGAAAATGAATGGGAAAATATTAAGCTTTTAAATACTGTAATTGAACTTACTGCAAAAGAACTGGACAGAGATGCAGAGCAGATTAAAAAAACAATTACTTTTGTAAAAGACAGACCTGGTCATGACAGAAGATATGCAATTGACTGTACAAAAGCAAAAACTCAGCTTGGATGGGAAAGAAAAATGACTTTTGAAGAAGGTCTTTTAAGTACAATCAGATGGTATCTAAAAAATGAAGACTGGGTTAATCATATTTTAAGTGGTGAATACACAAAATGGATTGAAAAAAACTATAGTCAGCAGGGTAGATAAATTTAGTAAAAAAAATAAAAAAAATACTAAAGTCAAATCCTCAAATTCCGAACATATAAGTAACGGGTGGTAGAGACCCAGGGGACAGCGGCCTGAAAAAAGGTTTGCCTGGCACTATAAAAAACTACGTGAACTAGAGGAGATAAACTATGGTTATCAATCACAACATGAGTGCAATGTTCGCTCAGCGTTCAGAGGGTGTTACAGAACTGAACAACCAGAAAAACATGGAGAAGCTCTCGTCAGGCGAAAGAATTAACCGCGCAGGCGACGATGCTTCAGGTCTTGCCGTATCAGAAAAAATGCGCAGTCAGATTCGCGGTTTAAATCAGGCTTCAACAAACGCACAGAACGGTATTTCATTCATTCAGACAACTGAAGGCTACCTTCAGGAAACATCAGACATTGTACAGCGTATTCGTGAACTTGCCGTACAGTCATCTAACGGTATTTACAGCGATGAAGACCGTATGCAGATTCAGGTTGAAGTTTCTTCACTAATTGCAGAAGTTGACCGCATTGCTTCAGCTGCACAGTTTAACGGTATGAATATGCTTACAGGACGTTTTGCACGCCCAACTGGAGAAAATAGCGTTACAGGTTCTATGTGGCTTCATATTG
>CAZALL010000217.1:0-2843 GCA_964485955.1 uncultured Treponema sp.
CAGCATTATCAAAATCTGGCGGAAGTAAAGAGCAAGAGTATTTTTTACAATGCGAGAGGAATTACTCATCTAATAACCCCAGTTACAACCATAATTGTTATACTTGTAGAAATTGCAGATAGAAGTGTTGTTATTACAGGAGCATACTGATTAAAATAATAAAGACCGCTGTTTGTTTTTGCTTCAATTGTCATTTCTGGTAAAATAAATTCATCTTTTTTATGTTCGTTTCCATGAACATCTGTTATTAAAACTGAAGAAGCTGCATTTTTTTCCTTTATAAGACCACCGGCAAGTCCTATGTAATAATCCCAATTTCTGTCAGGAATATAAGGATAACGTCCAGGCTGATAAACAGCACCAGATACGTTTACAAAAAACTGTTTAAAAGGAACAAGCAAAACATCATTATATTGAAGTTCAACTTTTGAATAATACGAAACATCATAAAGCATCGTTTTTAAATTAAGCGGAATTGTCTGCTCCCCACGGATTAAATATGCATTTTCCAGATCACTGACACTTGTAAACATTGACTTATTGCGTCTTACAAAAAATGCGTAGTCTTCACCTTTGTTAAAACGTTTTGGAATTTTTGTAGAAGAAGTAAGTACACTTCCATCTGAATTTTTACATACTGCTCCTTCGACAAAAATTACAGGCATTAAATCTTTATAAGAACTTACTGTAATCTGATCATAACATTTAAGTTCAAAATTATTTTTATAAGATTCTTCATTTAAATAAAATTTTTCTCCGGAATCATTATCACCAGATAAGGGACGATAAAGTTCCATTCTTGAAAGATCAGCCAATGCTTCAAGCCCATTACCATAATAGTCAATCAAATCGCGAAGATTTTCATTGTCAAAAAGTTCATAAGTTCCAGGGCGTTCAACAGCTCCATTTATCGTAACACGCCTTTTTATTCTGTTTACTACAATCTTGTCGCCCGGTCTAAGATACGGGTCTTGATTTAAATCGCCTTTACGGTCTGATAAAAATAAATCATATATTTTTTCGCTTCCATCTTCTCCAATAATTTTTATATTTCTTGAAGAAGAATAAGGTGTAAAACTTTCCTTAACAAAAGTTGAAAGACGGGTCAATGCCCATGCACTTTTTTGAACAGTTGTTTTTACTTCACCAGTAATTGTAACACGAAAAGCTGCAGGAGAAATAAGTACAAACTGAACACCACCCATTGGATAATTTTTTTGTACAACAGAAATAACTTTATTTTTTAATTCAATAAAAGTAAGACCCTTGCAGTCAATTAAAGCTAAATTTGCAATCCTTATTTTATAAGTTGAATCAACTAAAATTGAATAACTTACAGTATTAGTTCCTGCAACAAATGCAAGTTTATAAATATCACCTGCTGTAACAGGATAAAGACTTTCTGACATTGCAAGCTGTGCATCCGGCAAAAAATTTGACTGCTGTCCAACACCTGTTTTTTTAGAAAGACTATTTACAGAATCTGCTGCTTCAAGTGAAGATGAACTTACATCACTATTATCTGCAAAAATAAAATTTATGCTTAAGATAAAAAATGCAAATGCAAAAAAAAGCGACTTTAATTTATTCAATTTTTACTCTCCCTAACTTTTGATTTTAAATTTAATTTTTTTTGTGCTTCCGGATCATTTTTTATGTTTTCCCAGGCATTTATTGCAAAAGCCATAAAAACCGAAACAAAAAATGCTGCAAATGTTACGACAATACAAAGCTTTCCGCGACTAGGTTTACTTTTCATATCCGGAACTTCAGGACGTTCTATAATCTGAAAAACAGGCTGCTCACTCTGCATTTTTACTTTTAATAATTCTTCCTGACTTCTTAAAGATTCATATACACTTTTTTGTGTATTTAATTCCATTTGAATTCTACCCATTTCCATAGAAACACTTGAACCGTCAAATGCAGTAATTCCATTACTTACACTGGCACCCAACCTCTGCATTTCTTTTTCAAGTCTTAAAATTTCCTTATAGGTTGATTCAATATTTATTTCATAATTCTTTTTTAAGATATTACTTGTATCAAGTCCCAATTCATCAAAACGGTTTTGCATCCAGTCTACGGCAAAATTAACTACATCTCTGGCAAAAACAGGATCTATGTCTGTAAAAGAAATTGTAAAAATTCCACTGTCTTTGTCATAATCACAGATAAGTTTTTTTTCTAGAATTTTTCTTGTTGACCAGACAGGATTTTTTTTAATCTTATAAAGTTCTGTAAAATTAAATTTATTTGAAACTGCATCTAAAAAATCATTGGACTTTCCTAAAAAAACTGCCAGCGAACTGTTAGCTGCCCCTTCAGCAACATTTAGTCCTGACAATGAAGACAATGAAGACAATGAAGACAATGAAGACAATGAAGACAATGAAGACATACCTGTGCCGTTTATCCTCATGTGTGCTTTTGGCGTATACTGGTTTGGAAGAGGAGATTTTTCTGCAGGCAAAACAAGAGAAACTATTGAATATGTTAATACTGCAACCATGGCAAGAGCTGTAATAAGAACTATCATTTTTTTATAGTTCAATAAAACTGCCAGTAAATCTAAAAGCGAAATTTCTTCATCTGCTGTCTTTTTTGATTTTTTATTTTCACTTGTTTCCATAATTAACAGCTCTCCTTTAACTTAAAAAATTTTTTAAAAGCAAAAAGGGTCACTTTGCGTACCTTTTTATATGCACACAAAATGACCTTTAATTTATTTTTATGTAAGAAGAGGATATTTAAAAAAGAAAACTTTTCTACAATTCGTCCAGAGTTGCAGAGTTGCAGAGTTGCAGAGTTGCAGAGTTGCAGAGTTGCAGAGTTGCAGAGTT
>CAZALL010000218.1:0-2832 GCA_964485955.1 uncultured Treponema sp.
CTGGCGGAATCGAACCGCCGCATGATGGTTTTGAAGACCAGTCCCTTACCGCTTGGGTAAGAAGCCATGTGGTAGATGTAAATATATAGAGAATAAAAAAAATTGTCAATGGTTTTGTATTCCTATGTAAGTACTGAATATTGAGAATTTGAAAAAGTAAAAAGTTTTATGTATAATCAGCCTATGAAAAAAACTGTACTGTCATTTGTTTTAGTATTTTTAATTTTAAATTTTAATTTTGCTCAGAAAAAAATAAATGTTTCAGAAAATGCAGATTTCTGGAGTAACTATCCATCTGATATTTTAGCAGATGCACTTGTTGACCGCATGAGTGATGAAGAACTTCTTTCTCAGATACTTATGTTTGGCTGGGCGGGTGAAGAACCTAGTGACCTTTTAAATCAATGGGTTAGAGACAGAGGACTTGGATGTGTAAAAGTTTTTGGCTGGAATACAGATCATCTGGACATGGTTGCAAAAAGCGTAAAGGCACTGCAGGAAAAATCACAGAAGAGACCTTTAAAAATTCCTTTGTTTGTCGCAACAGATCAGGAAGGCGGATGGATTAGGCATGTAAAAGGCGATACAAGTAATACTCCGGGAAATCTTGCTATTGGTGCTTCAGGTTATCCACTGGATGCTTACTGGAGCGGTTATTACATCAACAAAGAAATAAAAGCTCTTGGAATTAATATGAACTTTGCTCCTTCAGTTGATTTATTTACAAATATTAATTCAACTGTAATTGGTCCGCGTTCTTTTGGTGCAGATGCCGAAAATGCCGGTATTTTAGGGGCTGCTTTTGCGGCAGGTTCGATGGCGGCAGGCGTTCTTCCTACTGCAAAACATTTTCCAGGTCATGGAGATACTTCTCAGGACAGTCACGGTCGTCTTCCAGAAATTAATATTGATTATAAAACTTTAATGAACCGCGAATTAGTTCCATTTAAATATCTTATTAAGGAAAATATTCCTGCAATAATGAGTGCCCATCTTCTTTTTCCAAAACTTGTAAGTGATGGAGCTCCCGCTTCTCTTTCAAAATATTTTCTTACTGATTTGTTGCGTGATGAATTAGGTTATCAGGGACTTATAATTACTGATGATATGATGATGAACGGTGCTTCAGTTTATGCCGGAACTTTACACAATGCAGTGCGTCTTGC
This sequence comes from uncultured Treponema sp., assembly GCA_964485955.1. Taxonomy (GTDB): domain Bacteria; phylum Spirochaetota; class Spirochaetia; order Treponematales; family Treponemataceae; genus Treponema_D. Next base: position 1,167 of record CAZALL010000218.1, read on the forward strand.
AATTGAGGCTGGAAATGACATTATAATTTCTTCAACAACAGCACAATTAAATGAAAGTTTATGGACAAGAAATTTAGCTTTAATGAAAAGTAATGAAAGTTTTCATCAAAAAGTTAAGACCGCTGCCAGACGCGTAATTTTTTACAAGTTAAATTATTTTAAAAGCGATAATGCAGCTCCTTTGTATCCTGATGCTTCAAAAATATCTGAAAGTATTCCTGATAAAGATGGTGAAAAATTTTTTCTTGAGCAGGCATGCCGTTCTGTTTCTGTGATTAAAAAAGGTTCTTTTCCATATCACCCTCAGGCAAATGAAAAAGTTCTTATAGCAGGTCCCTTTACAGCATATTTTAATGAAGGAAAAAAACGCTATCCTAATGCTGACACTTTTCATTATAATTATGAATATTATCAAAGCCAGGGTTCATCGCTTGATAATGCAGAAAATCTTATTGCCCTGTCAAAATCCTATGACACAATAATTGTCTGTGTGTTTAATGAAAATTCCATGAGAATGGTAAACCGTTTAAAATGGCTTGGAAAAAAAGTAATAATTTTTTCAATACTTTCGCCTATGCCAGTTTTAGACAATGATTGGGCTGACACAATCATCTGCGGATACAGTTATTCTTCATACTCTTTTGCGGCAATGTTTGGTGCTTTAAACGGAGAATTTGAAGTAAACGGAATTTTACCGCTGAATTATTAGTTTTTGTAAAATTTTTAATTTCTTCTTACAATAAATTCCAGCTTTGGAGAAGAGTGACTTATTTCATCTTTCTTCATGTATTTTTTATAAAGAACTTCCTGAACTCTTACAGGGAGTTCTTTTTTTTCGCATTCAATTTTTTTCCAGATTCCGTTTGACTGCAAAATATGTGATTGAGTGTTGTCTTGGAAGTATAGCATTAAAATTTCTTTTGCAATCTTTGAAGTTTCTTTGTCCATTAGAGGAAACATAAGTTCAATACGTCTGTCAAGATTTCTGTCCATCCAGTCTGCACTTGAAAGATATATTTCTTCATCACCACCGTTGTTAAAATAAAATATTCTTGAGTGTTCAAGATATCGGTCTACAATGCTTACAACTTTTATGTTTTCACTAAGCCCTTTTACGCCCGGAACAAGAGTACAGATTCCTCTTACATTAAGTTCAATTTTTACACCGGCCTGAGAAGCTTTGTAGAGGGCACTGATAATCTCTTTTTGAGTAAGGGAATTCATTTTTGCAACAATATGACCTGGATTTTGTGCTGAACTTAATTTTATTTCCCTGTCAATCATTTTAAGCAGTCTGCTTTTTAATGTAACAGGTGCCATGTAAAGATGGTGAAGTTCCTGCAATGCACTGTAGCCTGAAATTATATTGAAGAATAAAGTTGCGTCATTTGCAATTTCAAAGTTTGCAGTAAAAAGAGATAAGTCCTGATAAAGTTTACCTGTCTTGTAATTGTAGTTTCCTGTACTTAAGTGAACGTATCTTCTTATTCCGTCACTTTCTTTTCTTACTGCAAGACATATTTTTGCATGAACTTTTAAATTTACAACTCCATAAACAACAATGGCTCCGGCTTTTTCAAGCTCCTGTGCCCAGTGTATATTTCGCTTTTCATCAAAACGTGCTTTTACTTCAACAAAAACTGTTACTTGTTTGCCTTTGTGTGCT
>CAZALL010000219.1:0-2819 GCA_964485955.1 uncultured Treponema sp.
CTGCCTGTATTACGCCTGCCTTGATGTTCCTTTTCAAATTCATTGAAAAACTTTTCGCAAAGGAAAATGACGACACCGGTCATCCGACCTTGCTTGTTATGGATGAAGCATGGGTATTCTTAGATAACCCTTATTTTGCAAAGAAAATTGATGACTGGCTCCGCACTTTGCGTAAGAAACATGTTGCTGTAGTTTTTGCAACTCAGGATGTTCCGTCTGTAGCAAAGTCTTCCATTTCTACAACAATTCTTTCTCAATGCCAGACACGTTTTTTCCTTGCTGACCCTAATGCTGCTTCTGATATGCTCAGTAAATATTATGCTTCTTTTGGTCTTGAAGATTCTGAAATTGCAGCAATCGCAAATGCAAGAATGAAGCGTGACTATTTTTACAAATCGCCTAACGGTGCACGTCTTTTTGACCTTGAACTTGACGGCTTTCAACTGGCTCTTTTGTGTCCGCCTAAAACTGTTTTAGATGACTTTGAAAGAATTTATGGAAGAAATTCCGGCAGGCAGATTGCAGATGAAGTCCTTCGTGTCCAGGGATTTAATCCTGATATTTACATGAAAAATTTTAAGTAGAAAATAAAAGAATTCTCTTTTGCATGAAAGAGAAAGATAAATAATTTTTACGAGGAGAAAATAAAATGAAAAAAATTAAGGGAATTATTGCAGGTTTTGTATTAAGTGTTTTTGCAGGACAAAGTATTTTTGCAACAGGTACTCCTGTTTTGGACATTGCAAATCTTATGAATGCCGTTGAACAGCTTTATTCGTATTACCAGCAGGTACAGAACACAATTGAGCAGGTTCAGAATACTTACACTCAGATTGAACAGGCTGCAACTCAGATGGCAAGCGTAAACTGGGACGACCTTAAAAACTTAGGGGACAATTTTCAGAACGTAGGAGAAAACCCTTTTGAAGTAATTACAGGTGTTCGTAATTCTGCCCAGGACATTACAAAGGCTGTAAACGCCCAGATGAATAAGGTAAACAATCTTACTGACTCTCTTACAAAAAAATCAATTTCTTTTGGCGGAATGAATGTTTCTATTGCTGACCTTTGCGGAGCTGGAGACCCTGGAAAAAATCTTTTGAACTTTACAGAAAATGCCTGGAATCACACAGTTTCAAGCACAGAAGATGCAGTTGCAGGCTATGTAGGAAAACTTGACTATAAGCAGAAACAGAAAATCATGAAAAAATACGGAATGTCGCCAAGAAATTATGCAACGCTTGAACTTGCAAACTACCAGCTTAGTGAACTTGTAAAGTCATCAAACATTGAAGGAACAATAGAAGGTCAACAGCAGTTGCTTGAAGAATATGAAAACGGAGCAAATGCTCTGAACACTTTGGTAAAAAATGTTGACCCAGGAAACGAATTTGGAATGATGCAGATGATGGGTTCAGGTCTTGCAGACGTAGAACGCATTATGGGTCGCCTTCATAAATCTGTAGTCTCTGGAGTTGGTGTTGTAAGTAATTATATTTCTTCTAAAAAAACTGAAGAAGCTGTTGAGCAACAGGCAGAATATGAAGAAAAGAAAAAACTTGATGAAGCCATTTCAGCTTCTCCTATTTATGATGATGGACTTTAATGTAAATAAAAAAAATAAGGAGAAATAAACAATGGCAACATTTATGTTTTGGGTGTCGGTTGGTTCTCTTGCAATTACGCTTTTAGGAGTTGCAGCAAAAGCTGCAGGAACAATTTCTGTCTATAATTCACTTAAAGATATTGTAGATATTGATAAAGTTGGGCAACTTAAAGGTTTTGATGAAGCATACATGGGAATGGCAGGTCAGGCTTTGGATATGCTTGGTCATTTTTTAGGTTATGCAGAACTTCTTGTAGTTGCTTGTGCTTTTTTAGCTTTAATCTTTAATGCTTTTAAGTTATGGGCGAGTGCCATAGAGTTAAAGAAATTTTTCGTAGATGCAATATACAAGTGTCTTATTGTAATGACTTTAATGCTTGTTTATCCTCAGATTGTTTACAAAACAATTGACCTTGGAACTACACTTGGAGTTGAAGCTTCAGGTGGAGAAACTGTTATTACGGACGCATTTGCTGAACTTGCTGTAAAAGTTCAGACTATCTGGGACAAAGGTAGTGAGGAGTTAATCAAAGTTCTTTCAGATGGAGGAACAAGGGATGAAAAAGGTAATCTTGTAGTTTCAGACATAGTCTTGAATGCTTTTACATCAACTGGATTATCAAAAGAAGAGGCAACGCAGTATCTTGCAAAAAAGGGAATTGTTGTCGGAGATTCTGGGGCAGGTAATTGGTGGAACTGGAATAATGAACAAAGAAAACGTGAAAAAAAGGCAAAAGATATGTTTAAATCTGATTCTCAGATTAACAAGTTTATGAAACAGTCTTTATCTATTGTAAGTAGTCTTACAGAACTTCTTGCAGGAAAAAGTTCTTTAGAGTTATCTGATATGGCAGAGAACTCAACTTTGAATCGTGTTGATATTTTGACAGAAGGTAAAGAAGCACTTGAAAAAATGTTTTTGAATCCTTATATAGACAATACTAAAAGACTTTCAGTCGGAACAATGGTGAAAACTGCAATTGTTGTGCAAGAAATTGCTGCTTCTGGAGCTTTATCTTCTGTAGAAACAGACGAAAATGGAACAGGAGCTTCACTTAGCGAAATTGCAGAAAACGATAACCCGCGAATGGTTGTGAAATTTCTAGGATTTTTCTTTAAGCATTTTCTTTATAAAATAGTTATGGGACTTTCAGTCATCATTGTAATGATTGAATATATTCTGACTATAATTGAATTTTTGATAGTAGCTTCT
>CAZALL010000220.1:0-2816 GCA_964485955.1 uncultured Treponema sp.
ACCAGACAACACTGCCATAGTCAACAGAATTATTAGTCTTTATATAATCAGGAGGAACAATATCACTAGAATCTGCCCAGCCACGTTCCACTAGATTATCTAAATCAATAATAAGAGGATTACCTGCAAAAGTAGAAAATGATGCATAAGGTGAATCACCATAACCTGTAGGGCCAAGAGGAAGAACCTGCCATAAATGCTCACCGGCTTTTTCCATCCAGTCAACAAATTCGTAGGCCTTTTTACCCATAGTTCCAATACCAGGAGTTCCTGGAAGCGATGTAATGTGCAGCAAGATGCCGCCTGCTCTTTTATTTGTACTCATGGGCAACATAGTAACATTGCACCCTTAAATTGTAAAGTTATATAGAATAAAATAATTAGAATTTATGCCTTAAACAAACAAAGCTTCCAGTAAAAAATACTGAAAGCTTTATTAAAAATTGTCTTTTGTCTTATTTTTTTAGAACCAAATCTGAGCCTGATCTTCCCAGTCAACAAGTTCTTCTGGTTTAAAGAAAAGATTTATTTCTCTTTCTGCACTTGCATCACTGTCACTTGCATGAATAATGTTGTGCTGAACATGGCTACAGTAATCTCCGCGGATTGTTCCCGGATGAGCGTCTGCCGGACTTGTTGAACCAGTCATTCTTCTTACGAGAGTAACACAGTCATCTCCCTGCCATACCATTGCTACAACCGGACCACTTGTAATATAGTCAACTAATGGATCGTAAAATGGTTTTCCTTCATGTTCTGCATAATGCTTTTTTGCAAGTTCAGAATCAATATTCATAAGTTTAAGGCCGATAAGTTTAAGACCTTTTTTTTCCAAGCGAGAAATTACTTCGCCTACAAGCCTGCGATTTAATACACCTGGCTTTAACATTGTAAAACATCTAGTACTCATGGCAGATAAAATAACAATAAAAGAAGTCTTTGTCTAGACATTTACTTTCGTTCTTCAGTAAGATACCTTGAAGAGTTTAAAATATTTTCATATAAAAAAAATGTAAAATGTTGTATAATCTGCTTTAAATAAATTTAGAGGTTATTTTATGGAAGCAAAAACAGTTGGTGTTATAAGTGCAGGTGCATGGGGAACAGCATTTGCTACAGCTCTTGCACGTGGCGGTCACAAGGTTGAACTTTGGGCAATGGAAGAAGATGTTGTCAATTCCATTAACAATGAACATGAAAATAAACGTTTTTTACCAGGTTACAAACTTGAAAATACACTTACTGCCAGCACGAACATCCGCAAGGTTGCAGAAGGCAAGGATTTTATTATTCTTGCAAGTCCTTCACTTTACCTTGCTTCGACAATACAAAAATTCAATGACATTCCAAATATTGCAGACGGTTCATCTGTAATCGGTGTTCTTACAAAAGGCTTTGTTCCTTCAGACAAGGGACCAAAACTTATTCTTGAAACAATAGAAAGTGTTCTTCCTGAAACATATGAACATAATACAGTTTACATTGCAGGTCCTTCTCATGCTGAAGAAGTTGCACTTGGAAAAATTACAGGCCTTATTGCCGCAAGTGAAAATCCGCGTACTTCAATCAGAACAAGAGAACTTATGAAAGTACCGGGCATTATGCCTTACTCAAGTTTTGACGTTATTGGAGTACAGATTTGTGCTGCTGCAAAAAATGTAATTGCGGTTGTTTACGGAGCACTTGATGCACTGGCAGAACAAAGTGACATTTTTGGTGACAACTGTGAAAGCTTACTTCTTGCCGCAGGTCTTAACGAAATTCAGCAATTAGGCTTTGCAATGGGTGCAACTCATTCAGAAACATTTACTTCAATAAGCGGGGTCGGAGACTTAGATGTTACCTGTAAAAGTAAATTTGGCCGCAACAGACGCTTTGGTCAGGACATAATCAAGTCCGATATTTTAAGCAAGTTTAAGGATCTTGATGACCTTATTGCAAATGTTAAATTAGTAGGTTACCTTCCTGAAGGAGCTATTGCCTGCAAATACGTTCATCAGATATGCGAAGAAAAAAATCTTCACCTTAAAATCTGTGACGGACTTTACCGTATCTTAAACAAAGAAATAAAACCTTTAGACTTCCTTAGAGAACTTCTTTCCGAAAAAAACTGGTTTTAAAAATCTGGAGCAATAAATGTTAGAAAAAATTACAGGCACATTCAGTAACATAATCCGTGCAATGAGCGGAAAATCTAAAATTACAGAAAAAAATATTGAAGATACTGTAGAAGAAATAAAAATGGCTCTTCTTGAAGCCGACGTTAACTTAAGGGTTGTACGTCGCTTTGTAAACAGTACTATTGAAGAAGCAAAAGGTGAAAAAGTACTTAAGTCTGTAGACCCAGGCCAGCAGTTTGTAAAAATAATCTATGATAAAATTGTTGCCATGCTGGGTGACAAAAAAACGGATCTTTCATTAAAAGGTCCTGACACCCAGTCTGTAATTTTACTTTTAGGTCTTCAGGGTGCCGGAAAAACCACAGCTGCCCACAAATTAGCCGCAAGACTTAAAAAAGAAGGCAGACACCCTCTTTTAGTTGCATGTGACTTAGTAAGACCTGCCGCAATTGAACAGCTTTGTGTCTTGGGCGAAAAAATCGGGGTTAGCGTTTATAAAGAAGACGGAGCAAAAGATGCCGTTAAAGTTGCAAAAAATGCACTTCAATACGCAAAGAAAAACGGACTTGATACAGTAATTGTAGATACTGCCGGACGCCTTCAGATTGACCAGGACATGATGGCAGAACTTGTTGCAGTAAAAAAAGCTGTCAATCCTGTAGAAACAATTCTTGTAGCAGACGCAATGACCGGTCA
>CAZALL010000221.1:0-1450 GCA_964485955.1 uncultured Treponema sp.
GTGTTACTGTATTTCGTTTATAGTAGACTTTTACAAGCGTGCTGCCGTCAGCAAGGATTGTTTTTTGTTCAACTGGCAGGGCTGTAAAACCTTCTGTTTCTTCTGCCACAACATCAGTTGTCTTTCCTGGAAGTCCACTTAAACTTTTACTGCCAGACGACTGAACATAGTCCCCTTCTGTTTCCAAAGACTCATAATACGTTAAAACTGAATAATTTACGCTTGTCTTTAATGCAGAAAAGTCGTCAATCATTACAGAACATGCACTAAAAAAAAGTACAAATATTGACAAAAAGCTAAACAAGAACTTTTTCATAAAGTCCTCCATTAAAAGAAGTCAAAAAACGGCTGACAACCGTCTCTTTCTATTATATAAATATTATGTCTATCAAATTAAAAAAACAAGGAGATTTTAGAGATTTTAGACTATTTTTCTGTTATTAAGAATATATACAGCTTTATGAAATTAAAACAGCCCTTATGAATCAATTTTAGATAAGATTTTTACTTGATTCACAGGGCATTTTAAATAAGATGTCTTTTTAATTAATGATGAAAAAGGCGGATTCCTGTAAATGCCATTGCCATGTTATAAGCATCAGCAGTTTCAATTACCTGGTCATCACGTACTGAACCACCTGGCTGAGCAACTACTGTAACCCCAGACTTTCTAGCACGTTCAATATTATCACCAAACGGGAAGAATGCATCTGAACCAATTGCAACATCTGTATTTTTATCAAGCCACTCTCTTTTTTCTTCACGGGTAAAAACTGAAGGCTTTGTCTTAAAGAATTTCTGCCATTTTCCTTCTGCAAGAACATCTTCATATTCATCACCGATATAAACATCAATTGTATTATCACGGTCAGCTCTTTTAATTCCGTCAACAAAATCAAGGGCAAGTACCTTTGGACTCTGTCTAAGCCACCAGTTGTCTGCCTTTTGTCCTGCAAGACGTGTACAGTGAACGCGACTCTGCTGTCCCGCACCAATACCAATTGCCTGTCCGTCTTTTACATAACATACTGAATTTGACTGAGTGTATTTAAGTACAATAAGTGAAATTACAAGATTCATTTTATCTTCTGCACTCATGTTCTTATTTTTTGTTACTACATTTTCAAGGCATTTTTCATCAATTTTAAGAAAGTTATGCCCCTGTTCAAAAGTTACTCCAAAGACCTGTTTTTTCTCAAGGTCAGCTGGAACATAAGATGAATCAATCTGAATTATACAATAATTTCCCTTTTTCTTTGCCTTAAGAATTTCAAGAGCTTCATCAGAATAAGAAGGTGCAATAATTCCGTCAGAAACTTCTTTTTTAATAAGAAGAGCTGTTGCCTTATCGCAAGTGTCAGAAAGTGCAATAAAATCACCAAAACTTGACATACGGTCAGCACCACGGGCTCTGGCATATGCACATGCAAGCGGTGTTAATTGTACATCA
>CAZALL010000221.1:1460-2790 GCA_964485955.1 uncultured Treponema sp.
AGCACCAGCCGGACTTACATGTTTAAAAGAAGTTGCAGCAGGAAGTCCAGTTGCTTCTTTAAGTTCCTTTACAAGTTGCCATCCGTTTAAAGCATCCAAAAGATTAATAAAACCAGGTCTGCCGTTTAACACAGTAATTGGCAAATCTTTTCCGTCTTCCATAAAAACCCTTGCCGGTTTCTGGTTTGGGTTGCATCCGTATTTAAGTTCTAATTCATTCATGAGTGAATATTATAAGTTTTTTGTCTTTTGTACAATAAACAAAGGTAACCTGTAAAAACCGTTAAAATGCCATGTATGCTATAGTCTGTGCATCGGTTACTATATTTTTTATATAGCAGTATTCATTTGGCTGATGGGCTGTTTCATCCATTGTTGACCATACAACACATGAAAATCCTTTTTTGCGAAGTTCAGCACCAACTGTTCCGCCACCAATACCAATACACTGTGCTTCTATACCATGAACATCTTTTATTGCCTTTTTAAGTTCTTTTACTACAGCCGACTGTGTTGAAGTTGCAGGACTTTCGACAGCCTGAGGTGTATCATATTCAATTTTAACTGAATATTTTTTTTCAACTTCTTTTACAACTTCATCAACTTTTAAAAGAACTTCTTTAAGGGAATAGCATGGCAGTATACGGAAGTCACAAAAAGAAACATCATCGCCTGGAATCATATTTATTGTGCTTACATTTGCAAGACGCATTGTAGGCTGAAAGGTTGAATATGAAGGAGCAAATAATTTATCTTCCCTATTAAAATATTTTTCAAGTGCATTAATCTTTAACATCAATTCACTTGCGGCAAGACAAGCATTGTTTCCTTCATCAGGACGACTTCCATGAGTCTGTTTACCGCATGTATGAAAACGAAGCCAGAGAAGATTTTTTTCTGCAACTTCAATTGTCTTTCCTTCCTTATCTCCGCCATCAGGAATTAAAATTAAATCATTTTTAGAAAATAAAGAAAGATGATTTTCTACAAGATACCCCATTCCGTATTTAGAACCAACTTCTTCATCTGCCATAAAAAGAAGTTTAATCGTATGCTTAGGTTTAATTCCAAGTTTAACAAAGGCAAGAGCGGCAAATACTGCACTTACAAGCCCCTGCTGATTATCTTCAACACCTCTGCCATAAAGAATTCCGTTTTCTTCACAAATACTAAAAGGATCACTTTTCCATAAACCTAGTTCACCGGCAGGAACAACATCCATGTGAGCCATAACCCAGATACAGTAATCATCATTTTGCCCTGGAATCACAGCTACAAGATTTGGACGTTTTTTATCACTTACTCTTGAATCTTCTGCATCAAAATGTTC
>CAZALL010000222.1:0-2523 GCA_964485955.1 uncultured Treponema sp.
AAGTATTTTGGAAAATACGGCTGGTGGTTCGATAAGGAACGAAGGGAGATGAATAAGAAGATTTTAAGAGAGATTTTAGATAAGTAGAAATTAAATTTCTCTAAAAGTAAAAATGTGGAAACACTTATTAAAACTAACGGAGGTACGCTAGAAAAGAATAATTGATTAAAAAGTTTATGTGGAGTAAAATCAAATTATGTACGAAATGAAGTCGGAAACTAAAAATGATTTGCTTAAGGCAATGAGTTTTTGCAGTAAAAAAAATCCAGAGTTCTCTAAAAAACGCGACTTAAGAAAAATTGGTCGCGGAAGCCCTCTTCTTGCAAGAAAGCGTTTTACAACAATGCAGGAAGTTGAAAATCAATTAGAAAATATCACTGAATAAAAATGAAAGTTTCCGATTCAGTTTATCAGCAGAGAATTTCTAGCATTTATGCGGAATACAGGAAAACCGTTTCTCCATTGGTTGCGTTTTTAGAAGCAAACGATGCCGAGTATCCTGTAGAAATTCTAAACGAAATTCGTGCAATTTTTACTCATTTTTCAAGAACATATGATGAATCTGTAAATGAAGAAGAAATTTCTTCTGAATTAAAAAAGGCAGAAGGGCATTTAAAACGAGCAATCTTAGATTGTTACAAATATAATTGCGTTTCCCTTTATGATTTTTACAATCAGTTTAGAAGTGAATATAAGTTTGCAGATTTATCCTGTATTGATAATGGGGATTTTTTAACCAACATAACACAAAATTTTGCTGAAGCAAAAAAGCAATTGCTTAGTGCAAAAATTTCAGAACGAAAAAACAAAGATAAAGAAGACTTATATGCAGAATATGAAAGTGCTTTTGATTTGTTTTTAAAGAATTTCAATTTGATAAATTCAAAAATTGGAATTATTCATAAAGTTTCTAAAAAGGCTAAATGGTCAAGATTTTGGGGAACTTTTGGATTCTGGATTTCGCTTGCACTTGCAATAGTTAGTATTTTGCTTTCTATTAAATAAAATCAATTCTTCTTTTCAGCTAAAAATATATGGCTGAAACATTAAAAAATAGTCCGCTGGTTTCTGTAATAATTCCAGTATATAACACAGAAAAGTATTTACCTAAATGCGTAGATTCTGTTTTAGCACAGACTTATACAAATATTGAAATAATTCTTGTTGAAGACGGCTCTCCTGATAATTGTCCGACTTTGTGTGATGAATATGCTAAAAAAGATAGTCGCATAAAAGTTATTCATAAAAAAAACGAAGGTTCATCACTAGCACGAAAAACAGGTATAAGCAATGCAAATGGAGAATATCTTGCATTTGTAGATAGTGATGATTGGGTTGAAGAAAATTATATAAAAAAAGCTATTAGAATTTGTAGGCTTTAAGGAAAATTTTTGTTTTAAGATGGAAACAAGTGAGATTACTTCAAAAACAGATAATATTATTCCTCAAAAATCTCTTAAGAAAAATGCAATATTTAATTTTTTCCTTACTTTTGCTAGTGTTTTGTTTCCTTTTATTACAACTCCATACATTTCGCGTGTTTTAAATATTGGTGATATAGGTCTTATAAATCAAGGCTCTGTTTTTTCTGCACTTTTTATAAATTTAATTTCACTTGGAGTTACTGGTTATGGGGCAAGAGAAATTGCCCGCGTAAGAAATGATGTTGAAAAACTCAATAAAGTTTTCTTTTCTGTTTTAACACTTCATATTTGTGCTTTTATTCTTGGTTCTATTTTTTATCTTGGATACACATTTATTTTTGTAACAGAAGAAAAATTAAGACAAGTTTATTTTATTTATTATTTTTTACTTGCTATAAATCCTTTTATGATTGAATGGCTTTATACAGGGCTTGAAGAATTTAAATATATTGCTTTAAGAAGCATTGTAATAAAAATTGTTATGTTTGCGCTTTTATTTATTCTTGTTCGTAAAGCAAAAGATTTTTTGCATTACGCAATACTTTTAGTTGCAGCACAAAGTGCCAACGGAATTTTTAATATTATTCATTCAAGAAAATATGTAAATTTAAGATATTTTAGGTTAGATTTAAAAACAGTTTTATTTGGTTCAAAATATTTTTACCTTCAAACTCTGGTTGCTATTTGCTATCAAAATTTAAATCAATTAATTTTGGGGAACAGTGATAAAATTCAACTTGCATTTTATGTTCGTGCTACAACCTTAGTTGCTGTAATTTCATCTTGTGTAAATCCTATAATAAATGCGTTAAAACCTCGTCTTGAAAATATTATTTCTTCTGATGAAGTATCCTATAAATTTTATATAAAAAAATGTTTTGACAGTGTAAGTTTTATTCTTTTTCCGCTCTGTTTTGGACTTGCAGTTTTAAGTAAAGAGGTTATGTATCTTTTTGGAGGAACTCAGTTTCTTGCAGGCGGAAATGTTTTAAGAATAGTTGCGTTTTCAACTTTAATTTCTAATTTCAGTGTTTTCTTTAATAATATAATAAGTACGCCAGCAGGATTTGAAAGAAATACTTTGTTTGGAAATATTTTT
>CAZALL010000222.1:2533-2773 GCA_964485955.1 uncultured Treponema sp.
TGGTGCCTGCGGAGCTGCTTTTGCAATGCTTTTTGCAGAAAGTGCAGGTTTGTTCGTACAGATATTTTTTATAAAACGCCAAAAACTTTATTTGAATTTTATTTCCTGGAAAATCATAAAATATTTTATTTCTTCGGGTGTAATGTACGCAGTACTTTATTTTTTGATTTTAAATTTTAAGTCAATTTATATTTCTCTTTTTTTAAGCATTTTTGTTGGTGCAATAACTTATTTTGTTTT
>CAZALL010000223.1:0-2769 GCA_964485955.1 uncultured Treponema sp.
TTGCCTTGATTTTTATTCTTCTCCCAGTTTTAGTGCAGTTTTTTGAAGATAGTTTTGTACAGGGATTTTCACAGATTCAGACTTTGTTTACAAAACTTAGTGGCGGGGGAATAAATTGATCAGTATTGATTTACAGTGGTTTTCTGATGATAAGGAAGAACGTACTGAGGAGGCAACAGAGTATCGTCTTCGTAAAGCTCGAGAAGAAGGTCGTGTTGCAAAAAGTCAGGATTTAAATTCTTCATTAGTTTTACTTTTTTGTGTAATGCTTTTGATTTTTATTGCACCTTGGATGCTTGATCGTTTTGAAGAAGCATTTATTTTTTTCTTTTCACGTTCAACTGTTTATTCTTTAAATGATTCTACAACACTTTATGTTTTTATGCGTTATGTATTTTTCTTAGCCCTGCCTTTTACTTTAACAGGAATGATTGCAGGAATTCTTGGAAATATTATTCAAAATCAGGGATTTATTTTTACTACAAAAAAACTTGAACCAAAACTTGAAAATGTAGTGCCTCACTTTGGACAGTATTTAAAAAAAATATTTTCTGCCAAAGGAATTTTTAATATTGTAAAAAACATTTTTAAAATTATTGTAATTGCAATTGTAGCATTTGTAACAATTCGTAATGATATGGAAAAAATTCTTAATTTAATCCATACGGGTGGAGTTCAACTTGCTTTAGGTCAGATTGCTTCTTCTGCAGCAAAAATGCTTATTATTTGTTCAGTAATATTTTTGGCAATATCCATACTTGATTATGTTATTGAAAGAAGAACGTTTTTAAAAGAAATGAGGATGACTAAACAGGAAGTTAAGCAGGAATACAAGGAAATGGAAGGAGACCCTGAAGTAAAAAGTCATCTTGAAGGTGCCCAGCGGGACTTACTTACACAGAATATTCCTAAAGCGGTAAGAGAAAGTGATGTTGTTATAACTAATCCTACACACTATGCTGTTGCACTGCAAAGAAAAGAAAATGATGCTCCTAAGGTTACAGCTAAGGGTACAGACCTGACAGCACAAAATATGAAAAAAATTGCATATGAAAATGACATCCCTGTTATGGAACATAGGCCAATTGCCCGTGAACTCTATACAAATGTCAAAGTTGGTGATATAATACCGCAAGATTATTACATGTTGATAGCAAAGATTTATGCTGAAGTTATAAATCTTAATAATAAAAAATATAACTCTAAAGGTTAGCATAAGCTGTGGGTGGGGACTTAATGGCAGACGCAAAAGCTAGTGGAAATTTACAAAAGGGAATAGTTAGGATAATACTGGATAACTCGGTACCAGTTGCCATTGTTGTCGGTGTTCTTATGATATTTATTCCGCTTCCTAAGGTACTGATTGATATTTTTATGGTCATTAATCTGGCCCTGGCAATTATTATTCTGCTTACAGTTTTATACACTCGAAAACCTAGTTCTTTTGCATCTTTTCCTCAACTGGTACTTTTTACTACTATTTTTGGATTGGCAATAAATATTTCTTCAACCCGTCTTATGCTTACAAATCCTGTTACTGGCAGTGGCAGTATGCTTAATATGTCTGGCCAAAGTGAACTTGTAAAGTCTTTTGGAAGTATTGTAACAGGTGGAAGTGTTGTTGTCGGATTTTTAATTTTTATAATAATTACTATTGTACAGGTTGTCGTTATTTCAAAAGGTGCAACCCGTGTTTCTGAAGTTTCAGCCCGCTTTACTTTGGATGGTATGAACTCTAAGATGTTTGATATTCAGAATGAAGTAAATGCTGGAAATATTACGGAAGAAGAAGCTAAAAAACAGAAGGCAGATTTAAGGCAGGAAATTGCTTTTTTTAGTACAATGGATGGTGCTTCAAAATTTGTAAGCGGTAACGTAAAGGCTGGTATTTTTATTACAGTAATAAATATTGTAGGCGGAATTATTACAGGCATGATAGGAGGTCTGGATATTTCTTCAGCTTTTAAGGCATATGCTCAGCTTACAGTTGGTGACGGTCTTATGTCTCAGCTGCCGTCGCTTTTACTTTCTTATTCTACCGGTATGCTTGTAACTGGTGGTAGTTCTGAAGACTTTATTTCGGACAAACTTAAACATGATTTTTCCATCAACGGAACTATTTACATTATTGTTGGTGCCACACTGCTTGTTCTTGGACTTGGCTTTCATAACATGTCGAGTCTTATTCTTTTACCTATTGGAGTTCTTTTTATCTTACTGGGCGTTAGAATGCAGAATATGGATAAGAAAAAAAAGGACCTTCAAGCTCAAAAGGAAGCTTTGGAAAAGTCACAAAATCAAAAAGGTTCTTCTCCAGACGATGTATCTCCGGCTGTTTCTTTAGATGTACTTTCTTTGGATTTGGGCTATGCTTTAATTCCTCTTGTAGATAAAGAAAAAGGTGCAGAACTTCTTGAAAGAGTTACCAGAATCAGACGTGAATGTGCTTTGGACTTAGGTCTTGTAGTTCCTCCGATTAGAATTCGTGACAATATGTCTTTGGATCCTGACGAATATTCGTTTAAAATACGCGGTATTGAAGCTGGAAGCAGCAAACTAAAGTTAGGTTATTACATGTGTCTAAATCCTGGTACTGTTGATAAAGCCAATGAAATAAAGGGAGAACCTGCTATAGAGCCGACTTTTGGTATGCAGGCAATATGGATTCCCGAAGACAAACGGGTGGAAGCCGAAAGAGCTAATTATGCTGTAGTTGATCCGCCTACAATTGTTGCAACTCATCTTACTGAACTTATAAGACGAAATGCT
>CAZALL010000224.1:0-2756 GCA_964485955.1 uncultured Treponema sp.
TAATTTTTAGTTATATAACATAATTTTTATATGTTGCGATATGATAAAAAACACTTCCCGTAATGAGGAGTGCTGTATAAAATTTTGTGATACTTTTGAAGGCAAAAGTCAGGTTTTCAATTTAGCATTTTACTTTTTGTCCATTTAAAAAATTTTGGAGCTTTAAAGTCTAAAATCCAGCCACCATTATAAAAACCATTGTCATCTGCTGTGGGATAAACAAATAATACTTTTACTGGATTTTCTGTATTGTATTCAAAAATATTTGATTTCCATTCACCTGAGTTTTCTGTTTTAATCAAATTTTGTTTTTCTACAGGTGTATAAAAATAAAAAAAATATTTACCAGGCTTTATATTTAAATGCATTGCCATTCCGCCACTTAAATAATAATTTTTGTTCTGATAAAAATTTCCTTGTCCTGGAAGAGTAATCCATTCATATGAGGCTTTTCTTATAACTGAATCAGTTACATTATTTTTTTCTTTATCTTCAATTTTTAAATAACAGCGCACTTCATTCATATCGCCATAATTGTCCGGGCGATAAAATATTATGTCCCAGGGATTATGTTTAACTTCATTTGAAAAGAGATTAAAATTAAATAAAAGTGTTGCAAGAAAAATAAATATTTTTTTCATCATTAAAAATTTCTATTCTACAATATTATGATGTCTGATTTGTTTTTTTTCAATCAATTTGCTATACTCCTTTGTTATGGTAAATCTCACGGGTGGAAATATTAAGAAGAATCTGATTGTTTTTGCACTTCCATATTTACTTTCAAGTTTTATGCAAACATTTTACGGCATTGTTGATTTATATGTCGTAGGTCTTTACAATGCAACTTCTTCTACATCTGCAGTTACAATCGGAAGTCAGGTAATGCATATGCTTACCGTAATTATTTTAGGGCTTGCCATGGGATCTACTGTAAAAATAGGAACAGAGATTGGAAGAGGAGATAAGAGTGCTGTAAAAAAGACAATAGTAAATACAGTTTTTTTATTTACTATAATTGCTCTTGTGCTTACATTACTACTTCTTGTTTTTACAAAAAATATTGTTGCTTTAATGCTTACTCCGCAAGAAGCTGTTAAAGAATCAGTTGAATATTTAAGAATTTGTTTTGCAGGAATTCCATTTATAATTTTTTACAATATAATCAGTGCAATTTACAGGGGAATGGGGGATACAAAACGCCCTATGTATTTTGTTCTGACTGCCTGTCTTGTAAACATTGTTTTAGATTTTTTATTTATTGGATATTTTAAAATGGGTGCTGCAGGAGCTGCCTTAGGAACAGTTATCAGTCAGGCAGTAAGCGTAATAATTTCTTTAATATTTATAAGAAAATCAGAAAATTCAATTAAACTTAAAAAAAGTGATTTTGTATTTGATACTAACTGCTGTTTTAAAATTTTTAAAATAGGACTTCCAATTTCACTTCAGGACGGATTAATTCAGATTTCTTTTTTAATTATTACAATAATTGCAAATAGTCGGGGACTTGAAATTTCTGCAGCGGTTGGAATTGTTGAAAAAATAATTGGATTTCTTTTTCTTGTACCGTCAGCTTTTCTTGCTTCCGTTTCTGCTATTACTGCACAAAATTATGGAGCTGGAAAAAAAGAGAATGCACGCATTGCTTTAAGGTTTGCACTTTTACTAACAGTAAGCTGGGGAATTCTTTGCTCTATTTACTGTCAGTTTTTACCCAACACATTAATTTCTCTTTTTACAAAAGATGAACTTGTAATAAAATTTGGCTGTCAGTATCTTATGTCATATGTACTGGATACGGTTTTTGCAGCCATTCATTTTTGCTTCTGTGGATTTTTCTGCGGAATACAAAAATCATTTCTTTCTTTTATACAAAATATAATTTCCATTTTAGTTGCAAGAATTCCGGGAGCATATTTTGCAAGTGTTATGTGGAAAGAAAATTTATATCCTATGGGATGGGCAGCTCCTTTAGGTTCTATATTATCAGCTTTACTTTGCATCTGTTTTTATATATTTATAAGACATAAAGAAAAAAAATAAGTTTTAAATTAAAATTAGGAGGTGCTGCCGCTAACGCGGAGTTTTTATAGGAGGTAAAATAAAAAATGTTTACTTACACAAGAAAAGCTTATTATCACGAAACAGACAAGATGGGAATAATTCATCATTCAAATTACATTAAATGGATGGAAGAAGCTCGTCTTGAATTTATGGATGCTCTTGGCTGGGGGTATAAAAAAGCTGAAGACATGGGCATGGGGTCTCCGGTTACTTCACTTTCTATTGACTATAAACATCCCTGTGATTTTCTTGATGAAATAGAAATTAGAATCTGGGTAGAAAAATATGCAGCTATTGCAGTTGAATTTAAATATGAATTTTTTAATAAAACAAAAAATCAGGTTTGTACAACTGCAACTTCAAAACACTGTTTTGTAAAAGACGGAAAAATTGTTATTGTAAAAAAAGACATGCCTGCTCTTGATGCAATAATTAGAAAATATATGGAAGAAAATCCTGTAGAGAAATAACAGCACTTCCTGTGCTACCGCTAACGCGGAGTTTATAAGGAGGTGTGATAAAAATTACGTCCATGTAATTTTTATCACTGTAATTTTTCAAACGTTGTTTGCAAAATTACTTATCTAGCACCTCCTGTGCTACCGCTAACGCGGAGTTTATAAGGAGGTGTGATAAAATTACGTCCATGTAATTTTTATCACTGTAATTTTTCAAACGTTGTTTGCAAA
>CAZALL010000225.1:0-2743 GCA_964485955.1 uncultured Treponema sp.
TATCGCCAGTTGCCTTCCAGTCTGGAGTTGTTGTTGCAGACGGACATCTGACTAACAAAAAGTAAGTACAATCTGAAGGAAGTTCAAATGTTACAGTTGAAGAAGAACCGCTACATTCTATCCACTGCCCTGTTGCACTGTCACTCCATACCCATGCAAATACATTGCAAGAACCATTCCATGTCCAACTGTCTGCAGTAACAGTAATTGTTATTCCCACAGTATAAGTTTTACTTACCACAGAAGAGTCTTCAAGACCAGTAGAACTTGCATAAGCATAAACACTTGTTCCCTCACTTACAGTAAAAGCCGAAGAATATAAAGTGTAATTTTTTGAATCAGTAGAATAATAAATTGAAGCACCGTCTGTAGAACATGTAATGCTTACACTTCCGGAAGATGAAATTTTAATTACAGGACTTGCAGTTTTTGTAGAAGCAGCTGCACCTTTCTGCCAGATTTTGTAATTTGTTCCGCTTGCAACTTCTGTGTAGTCTGAAGAAACATTTGAATATGTACTTGAACCAATGCTTACAAGGAAGGAACCATTTAATCCTGTTATTTCTGCTGCATAACATGAACTTGAAGAAGATAAAATTGATAAAGCAGAATCGTACTCTATTGCAAGTTCTTTTCTAAGTTCAATAAGTCTGTCTATCAACTGTCTTAATGTTGCAGAAGAACCTTCAAGACTTCCGGCATTGTTTTCTGCAATATACTGACTGCTTCCGGCAGATGAAGAATTACCGCTTTCTGCATAAGTAAAATAATGCTGCCATGCAACACAGGGAATTCCCGGGTGAGTTAAAATATAGGCATAGGCTGCAGGTACGGCAGAGTCTGGAAGTTTCCAGTGTCCCTGAGTTGAACCTGTATCATGATTGTCAACAAAAGTTACAGCATATGCTGGCTGACTTCTTACTAAAGTTGAAGTACTTGCAAGAAGTGAATAATTGTTACTTGCAGAACTTGAACCGTCTCCCCATGAACACCCCCAAATGTCATTCATCATGCTTTTTAATACAAAGTCAAAACCTTTTGTTTTGTAACCGCCGTCATTTGTGCGGTTTATCCAGCTTGAAATTTTATTTGCCCATGAACTTGGATTTGAAGAAGAAAAATATCCGCCTCCGTCATCTGTTCCAGGCCAGTATTCACCAAATGCTATTTCTGGCGAAGAAGCCTTGTTATACATTCCGACATAATATCCATCAAAACCTTTTACAAAGTCATATCGCCAGCCGACAAAACCTGCATTCTTTAAGAGAGTAAGATAATCTTTTACTCCTTCCTGAACTAAAGTATATGTATGGTCAAGATCACGAGAAGCTGCATAAGAAGCACCAGTATCTGAAGCACCACGCATACTTGTAGAAGAAGCACCCATATACGCACTTTCACTTGTAAAGCCTTCGTCATCAGAACAAATTGCCCTATAGTCAGAACCCTTTACAGTACCCAAAGTTGGATTTGTAAAATCGCCCCATGAAGTAGCACCGTCACGATGATTTACTACAACGTCTGCAACAGCCTTTGCCGGAGAAATTGCACTTATCATATTCTTAAGTTGAGTTTCAGTTCCGTAACAGTTATTTAAATCAAACCACTGTGTTGGTCCATAGCCTTCTGAAGAAGAAGTATTTGTCATACATGGAGGAGGACACCACACATAATCAAATGTACTTCCAATTGTTGAACCATTACTTGCCATAATGTCATACCATTTGCCCCAGTAAGATTTTTGCCCACGAGGAGCAGAATCCCAGTTAAAGCCCTGTAAGATTACGGTAGACTTTTCGCTTGTAAGTAAAGAAGTACCTATTGTAATTGTTCCTAAATCAAGTGTCTGACCTTCAGTTAAAGTAAGGGTCTTTGTGTATTTTACAGAAGAATTGCTTGTTACATAAAAAATCCATGTTCCTGGAGTAATGTCTGTAATGCTCTGGCTTAAAGCACTTGCACCGCTTAAAGAAGAAGATGATGGATCACTTACAGAAATGCAGGCATTTGAGTCCGCAATGTTTGTTGTAAAAGTTACACTTGCAGGACTGATTACATAATCTGAAGAAGAAGTATTTTTTGCAATAAGTTTTGCAATAGCCAGAGTATCAACTAATGAAGCATGAGATACAGAAGGTATTTTTTCTTTTACAGTAGAAGTACTTACAGAAGAAACATCGTAAGAATATGTCTTGATAAGATTATAATAAACACCACCTAAGGCAGTAGAATCCCAGTTTACCAAAACAGAAGCTGTCTTTTGACTTTCAATGTCAACTACTGCGTACATCACAAGCTGACTGTCATTTGTTGCAGTAACCTTTACTACACGATTTTTTCCAGCCGGAATTTTTGAAATTGTAACAGAACTTGAACTTGCCCCATTAGAAAGACTGGCAGAAGAAGTTATATCTTCCATTCCATAGCCTGAAACTACAATATCTGCACCAGTAATGTCCGCTTTATTTAACATACGTGCAGAATCAGATACAGCTTTAGTTGAAACAGTAATTGAACCAAAACCGGCTTCATCTGTATTTACAGCATCAATGCCATGCTTACAAGAAATTGCAAAGAAAGCAATAAAAAAGGAAAGACTTAAGCAAAATAACTTCTTCATGTTTACTCCATGCCCTGCAAAAACACAAGGCACAAAAATTATACACTTAAATTTTATTAAAAGCAAATAAAAATCCCCAGGAATTACCCCGGGGAAATACCGTCATAAAGCTTCCAAAACCAG
>CAZALL010000226.1:0-2685 GCA_964485955.1 uncultured Treponema sp.
AGGCATGCTTGGCGGAAGGTTTCCACGAGAAGCAAAAACATACAATTCTGACAGAGCAGGAAGCAATGTTGGCAGTATGGTAAAGTCTATGCAGACACCTCTTTTGGCAGGAGCAACTTCAATTTTAAATAAAAAAGAATCCCGCTACGGAAATGCAGCTGTTCTTTTTGACAAGGAGGGAATGTATTCTGGTTTTTACAATAAAATACACATGGTTCCTTTTGCAGAACAACTTCCTTTCTGGAATAATGACACAGCCCGTCTTCTTTATAAAAAAGTAGGTCTTTTTTCATGGACACCAGGCAGGCAGTATACACTCTTTCAAATACCTGTTATGTCTTCTTCCTACTACAAAAATGAAGAATACTACAAAAATCAAAGAGAACACGGTTTTGAAGAAGAAACACCTCTTGAATACGGTCTTAAGCCCTACTACAGAATAACTTTAGACAAAAGTGCAAGAAAAATTGACTCTAACATTAAACCTTATGTACAAGATTTAAGAAAAAATCCCTATACAACGCTTACTTTTTCAAGTCCAATCTGTTTTGAAGATGCATTTCCAGACGTATGTTCAAAACTTTACAATGCAGGAAGTGAAGTTTTTATAAACCTTACAAATGACTCCTGGTCAGAAACAAAAAGTGCAGAATATCAGCATTTTATTGCAGCAAGTTACCTTGCCATAGAGTTCAGGACAACACTTGTACGCTGTACACAGTCAGGATACACGGTTGTAGTTGACCCTACCGGTAAAATAATTGCAGATCTTCCTCTTTTTACAAGAGATGCACTTCTTACAGAAATACCTGTATATAAAAGAAAGGCAACTATTTATTCTGTTTACGGAGATTGGCTGGCATATTGTTTTATTGCTTACTTTATGCTCTATCTGCTTTCTGTTGTATACACGCTCTACCTAAAAGGCAAAAAACTTCCTCATTTTATAATTACATTACGCATTGAAAAAATTACACCCTATGTAGAAAATGAAGATTATAAAAAAGCTGCCCTAACGGAAGAAAAAGTTAAAAGTCTTCCAAAAGTAAAAGAAGTAAGAGTAAAAAATAAAGTTGCTTCAAAACCTGCTCTTAGCAAAACAAAAACTCCACTTAAGGCAAAAAGTAAAGCCCCGGAGAAAAAAAATGCAAGTTCTTCTTCCAAAAAAACACAGACAAAAAAATCTGATGTAAAAAAAACAGTTTCAAAAGCTAAACCAAGGGGCAAAAAATGAAAATAAATGTACTAAGAAGTGCCTTTACTGTTTTGTTTACAGTCCTTATATGTCTTGGAGTTTTTACAGGCACTTCTGCTGGTGAATTTATTCTTACTTCACAAAATATGCTTATAATTTTTGCTTCACTTGTTATGGGAGGAGTTCAGGGAACTGGTGCTACAGGACTTTTTATTCTGCTTGGAATTACGGGGCTTCCTGTTTTTGGAGGTTTTACTGGCGGACTAAAATATTTAAATGGACCTGGAGGCGGCTTTTTAATAGGATACTTTATTGCTTCTTTTGTAACGGGACTTATTGCAGGAACTCCTCATATTTACGAGAAAAAAGCTTCATGGAAATACATTGCACGTATTTTTACTGCAGCCTTACTTGGTTTTATTATTATTTATATTCCGGCAATACCATGGTTTATAAATGTAATGTCTAAAGCGGGAAAAACTTGCACTTTTATTCAGGCTGTGGACATCTGCTTTTTTCCATATATTCTTTCTGACATTATAAAACTCTGTATCTGCCTTCCTCTTACACTTTTATTAAGACCTCTTATAGCAAAAATACTTTATCCAGATGACGAAAAAGAATCAGAAGAAATGCTTAGAAAAATAAAATCTAAGAAAAAATGACTTGTTATAACGCTATTTGTGGTGTAGAATTGGTAAAATCTTTAAAAAAAACGCTAGAGGTGGGAAATGCGTTGTCCTTATTGCGGAAGCCTTGATGACAAGGTTATTGAATCGCGTACAATGGGTAATGGTGAAATCATTCGCAGAAGACGTGAATGTACAAACTGTGGCTTTAGATTTACAAGTTACGAACATATTGAAGAAAAACCCTTTATGGTCATAAAACGTGACGGACGAAGGGAACCATTTGATCGGACTAAACTGGAAAAAGGCATTACCCGTGCCCTAGAAAAACGCCCTGTATCTTCAAGCATGATAGAAGTAATTATCAATGAAATTGAAGATGAAGCCTATACAAAAGATAAGGCTACCAGAGAAATTTCTACTGGTGAACTTGGGGAACTTGTTCTAAACAGACTCTATTCAATTGACAAAGTTGCCTACATCCGTTTTGCAAGCGTTTACAAGCACTTTAACAATCTTGAAGAATTTATTGAAGAAGTAAACAAAATCGGTAGCAAAAAACAGCCAGAATAAAATGCAGTTAAAAAAATAAATAAGGTGGAATTTTATGAATGAACAGTCTGTTTTCCCGGAATGGAAAAGTTTTCTGGGTACAAGCGAAGACAGTGAAACAGAACATTTTCTTACAAAAGTTGTAAAACGTTCAGGTGACATTGCTGAATATGACCGTAAAAAAATTGAAAGTGCCATTGGAAAAGCAATTTGTGCTGTAGAAAAAAGATCTAATCCAGACAAGGCTATTGCACTTACAGATAAAGTTGAAGAACATTTAAGACTGCTCTTAGCTGGAAGACGAGCTCA
>CAZALL010000227.1:0-2684 GCA_964485955.1 uncultured Treponema sp.
ACCAGAAAGTTCAGATTTGTTTTTATACCTCTTATCAATCATTTCGATAGACTGAGGAACAACATCTTTCATTTCAAAAATCTGAGTCTGCTGATTTATATCACTTAAATTAAATATTTTCTTTTCAGCTTCTTCAAGGATTTCACGGGAATCATGAGTTTCATCAAAACTTTCAGCTTTAATTTCAGAAGATATTTTTATTAAATCCCGTCTTGTAGAACAGTCCAGTACAATTTTTGCATAATATTCAATGTTTGCACTAGTTGGAACAGAGCCAGCAAGACTTGAAACATAAGAAACACCTCCAGCAGCTTCAAGCTTACCTGTTTTTGTAAGTTCATCAATGAGTGTCAATACATCGCCTTTTACACCACGGCTAAAT
The DNA here is from genome assembly GCA_964485955.1 of uncultured Treponema sp. Taxonomy (GTDB): domain Bacteria; phylum Spirochaetota; class Spirochaetia; order Treponematales; family Treponemataceae; genus Treponema_D. The sequence continues at coordinate 383 of CAZALL010000227.1, forward strand.
AAAGACATAAGGGCTTCAAAAATAAGCTGATTCTGCTGACTGTAAAATCTGTCTGGTCTTAAAAAAGAAACTACCTGGTTAACGGAATTCCAATCCAGCAGTAAAGCTCCTAAAGTAGCCATTTCGGCTTCAAGATTGTGAGGCGGAATTTTATCCTTAAGTTGTGCTTCCATAAATATCCTGCTTTTCAACAAATTGTAAACAACTATTCAACAGTTTTTCCACAGTTAAATGCTTTAAAATAACAAATCCCGGATAAGTTCCGGGATTTGTAAAAAAATTATCTGTAAATCAAAGACTTATTCAGCTTTAGATTCTTCAGAAGATGCTTCTGCATTTTCTTCACTTACAGCAGCTTTTTCTTCATTTTTTGAAGTTCTTTTACCCTTAGGCTGTTCTGTCTTCTGATCATTTGTTGGCTGTGCCTTTACAACAAGTTTTGCTTCTGCAACAATTGTTTCATAAAGGTGAACTTTGAATGTATAGTTACCAACATTTTTGATTGTAACACCTGGAATTTCAATACGTTTGCGTTCAACATCAAGATTATTCTTTGTGTAGAATTCTGCAATTGTAAGGTTTGTAACAGCACCGTAAAGTTTTCCGTTTGCTCCAGCTGGCATTTCAAGTTCAACTGTAAGTGCTTCAATTTTTTCTTTAAGAGAAGCATTGTCAGCACGCTTTTTTGCCTTGCGGGCTTCAATTTCTTCTTTTTTTGTTTCGAAGAATTTTACTGTTTCTGGTGTATAAGGAACAGCATAGTTATGTGGGAAAAGAAAGTTTCTTGCATAACCGTTAGCTACATTTTTAACATCACCGTATTCACCGAGATGTTTTACATCTTCATTAAGAATGATTTTCATAATATCAAGCTCCTATTATAATTTATCTGCCCACGTCACCAGGAGTTGGATCGCAGACAGATTTAATTTTGTTTTGTAACTTAGTCAGCTACGAATGGAAGAAGGCAAATTGCACGTGCACGTTTAATAGCAAGAGCAAGCTTCTTCTGATGCTTTGCACAAGTACCTGTAATGCGACGTGGAAGAATCTTACCGCGTTCTGTTGTATAGCGGCGAAGTCCATCAGCATCTTTGTAGTCAATCTTTGCTTTGTTAGCACAGAAACGACATACTTTTTTATGGAAGAATGCCTTTCCCTTACCACGAGCATTGCGACCTTCATTTGGACGACCGTCATCTTCGCGTGCATATTCCTGCATTTTTGAATCTTCTGCAGCCATATCTGATTTTTTTACTTCATCAACTGAAGTTGTCTTTTCATCTGCCATTGTTTTCTCCTGCAGCAATTACTGCTGTTTTCTTTCTACCCAAAAGACCTTTATTTTATTTTCCTAGAAAGGAATGTCTTCAGGGAATGAATTACCATCTGAGCCAAAAGACTGATTGTCAAAAGATGAAGAATCATATTCTTGAGGAGCGACAGAAGAATTCGCGGCTGAACGTGGAGCAAACCCCTGTGAAGTACCAGTAGTACTTGTGCCACTAGAAGAGCCTAAAAGCTGTATATTACTTGCCATAATATAAACTTTAGAAAATTTCTGTCCGTCTTTTTCCCAACGATCCTGAACAAGTGAGCCTTCAATTCCCACCTGTTTACCTTTTAACAAATAAGGCTTAAGTTTTTCAGCTCCAGTACTGATCCATGTTACGTCAAAAAAATTTGCTTCATCTACCCAATCAGTACCGTTCTTACGGCGGCGGTTAATAGCAATAGACATCTTTCCAATAGGAAATGAATTATTTTTGCTGTATGCAATTTCCATATCCCTGGTAAGTCTTCCAACGATTGTAACGTGATTGATGTCTGCCATTTTATGCCTCCTGTAAAATAGAGTTAATTCTAAAATTAAGCGTTTTTGTCTTCTTTAAGTACGAAAAGGTATCTGAGAAGATTTGTATTAAGCTTAAACTGTCTGTCAATTTCTGTAATCTTGGCTGGATTTGCCTTGATGTGAAGAAGAACGAAACGTCCTCTGCTAAGTTTGTTGATCTGGTAGGTAAGGTCACGGTCACCAAATGGTTCTTCCTTCTCTACTTCTGCACCAAATGATGCAAGGTCAGACTTTACTAATTCAAGTCCTGCTTTGTACTTTTCATCCTCAATAGGATAAATAGTCATAAGTTCATACTTTCTCATTGTATGTTCTCCTTATGGTCTAGATGGGAACTACATGCGTAATTCCAAGGGGTTTTTCAATAATACAGAAAAGACATTTTATGGTCAAGATAATGAAAGAATTTTTTGAAAGGAATTATATTTCACCGTCTGTATTATATAG
>CAZALL010000228.1:0-2669 GCA_964485955.1 uncultured Treponema sp.
GCGTCTTGCTTTTTCCGCATTAATTATTTCACTGATATTTGTAGTTTCTTCACCGTCTTCATTTTTTGCAAAAGCAATAAAAGTATAGCTTACAGGAGAACCACTATTGTCATAATATTTTACAACCAATCTTGTATCTGTGCGTTCATGCAACTGAATTGGAGCATCATTATATTTCCAGATTCCATCATCTATTTTTGTAAGACCTGTAAAATCATAAGAGCAAGAAAAGTCTGGAAGTTTTATCTGAACCTTACCACTGTCTTTTCCAGTATCAAAACCAAATTCTTCATTCATCAATTTAAGGTTTATGTCACCGCTTTCTATCATCTGCCTATAATTTGCAGGATACCATTTTGTAGAAAGAATTTTTTCAAGTTCAAGATCAACTTCAGGAAGAGAATCTACATCTTGATTAGAAGCCATTGCACCGTCAGCATTCATTTTAAACATTCTAAGGTTATGGCTAAAACACCAGCCGTCAGTTCCGTCAGAAGCAATAACCTTTACCCACTTACCTTCAATATCTTTATCGCCAGTTCTTACCTGTCCACCGTCATCAGTTTCATAAAGAATACGTAAAATTTCATCACGTCTTAAACGGTAAACCTGCTTTGACATATTTGAAGCTTCACCTCTAACAGGAAGACCATCCAAGAGGCAGCGAGCATAAGTATTTTCGTATGCAGAATATTTTGCTTTGATTTTTTTTGTTTTACCCTTTGATTGAGGCTCTGTTATCTGCCAGAAAGGAACTTCAACTTTTTCACCATTATGAGGATTTCCAATTATATAAATATGAAAAACATTTGACTTTACATAGACTGGAACAATTTCACCATCTGAAATACCAGCATCAGAAATATTCCATAAAACAAGTCCATAACCAATTTTTCCCTGACAGGATGTAACAACCAATGATAAGCAGAGGGCAACCATCAAAGTGCCCGCAATTTTTAGAAAATTTTTCATTCTTGTATTTTACTTATTTATCTTACAATTATCAATAATTTGATGCACCCTTACATTATTTATGGAACATTTATTTTAAATAAAGTATAATCACCTCATGAATAAACACGAAATTCCTTCAAGAAAAGATGTCCCTGAAGAATACAAATGGGATCTTTCTAAACTTTACAAATCAAATGAAGAATGGGAAGCTGATTTATTAAAAATAGATCAACTTAAAGAAAAATTTATTTCTTTCAAAGGTAAACTTAAAGATTCAAGCGAAAATCTTCTTAACGCACTTAAAGCATGGGAAGAATTAGACTGCACTATCGAAAAGGTCTATCACTTTGCAAGTTTAAACCACAGTGCCGATGAAGGAGATGCAGAATTTCAGACAATGGAAGACCGCGTAATGATGAAGGTGACTGAAGTTGAAAGCCAGTCAAGTTTCTTTGATCCTGAACTTCTTGCAATCGATGAAAATACAATCAATGAATGGATTAACAGAGAAGACTTTAAAGACTTTAAGATAATGCTTCAAAAAACTCTGCGCTTTAAAAAATATACTTTAAGTGAAAAAGAAGAGCGTCTTCTTGCCTTACAGATGGAAAGCGGACAGACAGCACACAAAACATTCAGTCTTCTTACAAACGTTGATTTAAACTTTGGCACAGTTAAAGAAAACGGAATTGAAAAACCGTTAACACAGACAACATGGTCATCCTTTATGGACAGTCAGGACCGCAATGTACGAAAAGAAGCTTACACGAAATTTTACGATGTATTTGAAAAAAATCAAAATACACTCGCAACTCTTTATGCAGGTTCTGTAAATCAGGATGTTTTTAGTGCAAGAGCAAGAGGCTATAAATCTTCACTTGAAGCAGCCCTCTATGGAAACAAAGTCCCAGAAAGCGTATACAGAAATCTTATTGAAACAGTACATAAAAATTTTGCAACTCTGCACAAATATTATTCAATCCGTAAAAGAGTTTTAAAAGTAGATGAACTTCGACACTATGATGTTTATGTACCTTTAGTAAAAACTGTAAAAACACATTACACTTATGAACAGTCAGTTGAAGTTGTACGCAATGCCTTAGCTGTTCTTGGAAAAGAATACACAGATACTTTATGCGACGGACTTTTACACGGCTGGGCTGACCGCTACGAAAATAAAGGAAAAAGAAGTGGAGCATTTTCTTCAGGTGGCTATGTAGGCTACCCTTACATACTTTTAAATTATAAAGATGATGTAATTAGGGATGTATTTACAATGGCTCACGAAGGAGGACATTCAATGCATTCCTTCTACAGTAAAAACAATAATCCCTATAGCTGCTACAGTTACACAATTTTTGAAGCAGAAGTTGCATCTACCTTTAATGAAGAATTAGTTTTTGACTATCTTCTTAAAAATGCAAAATCTAAGGACGAAAAAGCATATCTTCTTTCTATGCGTGCAGGAGACATTCTTGCAACATTACACCGCCAGACAATGTTTGCAGAATATGAACTTAAAGCACACGAAATGGTAGAAAACGGGCAGCCTCTTAATGCCCAGGTACTTAGAAAAATTTACCGCGAACTTCTTGAACAATATTTTGGAAGTGAAATGCATTTTGAAAATAATTCAGATATGGAAGGTCTTCGCATTCCTCATTTTTATAATGCATTCTATGTTTATAAATATTCAACAGGAATTTCTGCAGCCC
>CAZALL010000229.1:0-2619 GCA_964485955.1 uncultured Treponema sp.
GCACGCCCCATAAGAAATTCTGCACTCAAATAATAAAGTTGTTTTGCAGGTTTTGCCTCATAGATTTTTCTAGTTTCCATCCAGTTTGGCATTATTATTTCAAGTGCACTGGCACTAACTGCATCAAAAAGGTCGTGTCTGTTAGCCTGACGAATATCCTTTCCATACTGGCGGCGAAGACGTGCTGTTAAATTTGCTTTAAACTGTTCTGCATTAAAATCCATTTTTTACTCCAAACTAAAATTTATTTTGTCATAAGTATTACAAGAGAATTTGCAGGAACTAAATAACGTGACTGTCCCTGAAGTTCTTCTTCCTTTCCTAAAAGCGTAATTGCATCATCTGCATCAATCGATGTATCTGCAACACGATACCATTTTTTACCATCACATAAAGTTGGAAGCATTGCAACTACATCATGACGATCTGTATTTGCCGCAACATAAAAATCATTATCTGCCCTGCCCCTTTCATCAAGTACTCCAGAACCTCCAAGTCTGAATGCTAAAAAGCGAGAAACTTTTGCCCAATCCGGAGAAGAACCATCTGCGGTAAGCCACTGAATATCCGGCACTCCGTTTTTAACCTGACCTGTAAAAAAGTCTGAACGCCTAAAAACAGGATGCTCTTTTCTTAAGGCAATAGCCCTTTGCGTAAAACAAATCAGACGGTCGTTGACTCTTGTGCAATTCCAGTCAAACCAGCTTATTTCATTATCCTGACAGTAAGCATTATTATTTCCCTGCTGACCTCTTCTAAATTCATCACCACCCAAAAGCATTGGTGTACCCTGAGAAATTAAAAGTGAAAGAATAAAATTTTTTACCTGCTGATTTCTAAGACGTTCAATTGCTGGATTTGCAGTAGCTCCTTCATAACCGTGATTGTAACTTAAATTGTTATCACTGCCGTCACGTCCGTTTTCACCATTTTGTTCATTATGCTTGTTGTTGTAACTTACAAGGTCATTTAATGTAAAACCATCATGACTTGTAATATAATTTATGCTGTGTCCCGGTTTTCTTCCGCTCATAGCATACTGATCACTTGAACCGCTAAATCTTGTTGCTGCCGCAGTAGAAAGATTATCATCACCACGCCAAAATCTTCTCATATCATCACGATAATGATCATTCCATTCAGCCCATCTTCCACCAGGGAAAGAACCTACCTGGTAAGCTCCACCAGCATCCCATGGTTCTGCAATAATTTTTGTATTAGCAAGAACTGGATCTTCAGAAATTGCATTTAATACAGGCGGAAAATTTATTATATACCCCTGCTGACTGCGACTTAAAATAGATGCGAGGTCAAATCTAAAACCGTCAATATGATATTCTAAGACCCAGTAATGCAAACAGTCCAAAATAAATTTTCTTACTACAGGATGATTGCAGTTTACCGTATTTCCACAGCCAGAATAATTCATGTAAAAATCTTTGTGAGAATCTACAAGCAGATAATAAATACTATTGTCAAATCCACGGAAGTTAATTGTAATTCCGTGTTCATTTCCTTCTGCCGTATGATTAAAAACAATGTCCAGTATTACTTCAAGACCAGCCTTGTGCATTTCGCGTACAAGAGTTTTAAATTCGTTTACTACAGCACCCGGTCTTTTATCGCTGGCATAACCTGCCTTTGGTGCAAAAAAACAAATGGTACTGTAACCCCAGTAATTTTCCATTCTCTCACCAGTACGAGGATTAACATTTGTATTTTCAAACTCATCAAATTCCTGAACAGGCATAAGTTCAACTGCTGTAACACCAAGATTTTTTAAATAAGGAATTTTTTCTATAAAACCGCGGTAAGTTCCAGGGTCCCTTACATTTGCCCCCTTACCTGCAGTAAAACCCTTTACGTGAGTTTCATAAATAATTGTATCTTTTAATTTTCGATTTAAAGGCTTGTCTCCCTGCCAATCAAAATAGTCATCAACTACAACACATTTTGGAAACTTGCTGATTTTTCTGTTACGACACAGTTCAACATCAATCTTGTCAACAGGAGTCTTATATGTAGGAGGAAGATTTCTAAAAAGTGAAACCGGAGTAATTGCCTTTGCATATGGATCTAAAAGAAGTTGATTTACATTAAAACGATGCCCCTGCGAAGGTTCAAAAGGTCCGTCAACATGGTAACCGTAAAGGGCACCAGCTTTTAATCCCGGAATAAAAACATGCCAGATGTCACCAGTCTTATTTATTTTTGGATCAAAAACAACAGTTGCATAAGGATCGCTGTCATCTGAATTATAAAAAAGTACAAGCTTTACTGCAGTACCATTTCTGCTAAATACGGCAAAATTTACACCATCTGGAGTAAGACTTGCTCCCAGAGGATAAGGTTTTCCCGCAAGTATTTTTAACTGTTCCATGCAGAGATTATACAGGTTTGATTTTATTTTTTCTACCGCAGTCAAAGAGATTACAAATTATTTAAAAGATGCCTATGTGGGAAATTTTATTTTAAAATTTTATTTAAAACCCTGTCTTTTTGCCGCCAGTTTTTATCTACTTTAACCTGAAGATCAAGATCTACGCGGTAAGGAAAAATTTTTCTGCATTCTTTAATTGAATCAACACGAATGGCTTTTATCATTGAGGCACCCTTTCC
>CAZALL010000230.1:0-1038 GCA_964485955.1 uncultured Treponema sp.
ATTTTATGACTCAGGAACATAAAATGTATGTCTTCCAGGGAAATATTACAGGTCTTTACTCCCTGCCATTATTTAATTTTGGTCAGTTGTCTCTTAAACTTTCCTATACTTTTGAGTATATAAATAAAAAGGGTGTTGATTGTGCAATGTATCCTTATGGTTATGTTGACTATAAAGAAGCTACTGATTCTAATTCTGAATACTGGACTGTAACTCTTGACGGAAGTGCAACGGATTATTATACAGCTGATGAGGTAGTAAGTGTTTTTAAGGATCGCTGGGTTAATAATCTTCATGATGTTGTAAATAATTATTTTTATGTTGGATTTGTTTATAAATATTAAGAAGGCGTAAATATTAAGAGGTTTATATGGAAGGTGCACTTGTGACTAAAAAAAGAAAATTTATGTTTCTTTATCTTAAGACTGGTAACGGGCATATTTCAAATTCAAAAGTTTTAAAAGAAGCTGTAGAAAAACTTGATCCTAATGTTGAATGCATGCTAGTAAACGGTTTTGATAAAAAAAATTACATGATGCGTCTTTTTTTTGAAAAGGGATATTCTTCTTCTACAAATTACATTCACGGGCTTTTTCCTTTAATGTATGATATTGGAAGCCACCGTAGTTTTTTAAAAATATTTGTAGCATTTTTACAACAGCATACAGCCCGTTATTTACAGAAAGTTATGGAAGAAAATGACATTACTGATGTTGTTTCCGTACATTTTGCCTTAACGCCCGCTGTCCGACAGGCAATCAGAAGAATGAAGAGACCTGATATAAATCTTACAGTTCTTTGCACAGATCCTTTTACGCCTCCTTTGTCATGGTTTTATTCACAGCATGAAGATACGCTAGTATTTTCTGAAGATGCAAAAAATATGGCTGTTAATAAATGGAAGATGCCAGAAAATCTTGTTAAGGTTGCACCTTTTCTTATAAATGAAAAATTTTTAAGGGAAAGAAGTGAAGAAGAAAGACTTTCTTTAAGAAAAAAATTTGATTTAATTCATAAAAGCTCTAATTTTTAAAGTTA
>CAZALL010000230.1:1048-2590 GCA_964485955.1 uncultured Treponema sp.
AGATAAAAGAGTTGCCCTTTTAGTAGGTGGCGGTGAGGGTTTACCTGGAGCATTGAAGTTTATAAATCAGTGCATTATTTACAAGGCAAAGTTTTCTATAGCTGTAATATGTGGAAGAAATGAAGGCCTTGCAAAGCAGCTTAAAATTTATAAGAAATTAAATCCTCAGTTAGACATTCATATTTTTGGTTTTGTAAATAATATGGATGAATTAATTACAGCTTCAGATCTTGTCATAACAAAAGCAGGTCCAGCAACGCTTATGGAGATTATGCTTCTTAAAAAGCCTATGATTATTAATTCTTACATTCATAATCAGGAACTTGGCAATATGCGTTTTATAGTTAAGAACAAAGTTGGTTTTTATATTCGCCACAGCAAGCAGATTTTTGAAAAAGTAAATGATATTTTTTCAAGTGATGAAAAATACAATGAAACTTTAAAGCACTGTCATGCACTTAAAATTGATACTGATTCAAGTAAGGTAGCCCGCTATCTTTTGGATAAATAAATGAAAGAAATTAGTAAAAAATATAATAATTCGTATATTGGAAAAATTGGTGAACTTGCATTAAAAGGTTCTAATATTAAAATTTTTGAAAAGCAGTTAAATCACAATCTTCGCACAATGCTTGAAAGTGTAAATGCTGATGTTTATACAAGGGCAGGACGTCTTTATGTAAGTTGTGATGATTCTTCTTGTCAGGCTGTTGAATTTGCACTTGATCATTTGATGGGTATTACAGGCTGGGCAAAAGTTCTTGTTACTCAAAAAAATATTGATGCAATTAAAAATGCAGTTACAGAACTTTGTTTAAAAGCAAAGGAGCATGGTGTTAAATCATTTAAAATAGATGCACGTCGTGAAGATAAGACATTTCCTCTTAATTCTTACCAGATTGCAGTTGAAGCTGCAGCAGATGTTTTTGACAACAAAATACTTGCAGTTGATGTTCACAATCCTGATATAAAAGTTTTTGTAGAAGTAAGAAAAGAAGTTTATGTTTATTGTGACCAAAAAAAATCATGCAGAGGACTTCCTGTTGGCGTAAGCGGTAAGGGGCTTTTAATGTTGAGCGGGGGACTGGACAGCCCTGTTGCCGGATACAGAATGATGGCACGTGGTATGAAAGTTGAATGCATTTATTTTCATTCTTATCCCTATACTTCACAAGAGGCTCAAAAAAAAGTTGAAGATCTTGCAGCAATAATTGCTAATTACGGAATGGATACACATTTAAATATAATTCCATTTACACAAGTTCAGATGCATATAAAAAAATCTTCTCCCGAAGAATGGTCAACAATGATGTTAAGGCTTTGCATGATGAAGTGTGCTAATCTTCTTGCAGAACGTATGTCAGCACAGTGTATTATAACAGGAGAAAGTTTAGGGCAGGTTGCAAGTCAGACAATAGAAAATTTAACTGTTACAGAAAGTTTTGCCACTTATCCCTTATTGCGCCCTCTAGTTGGTCTTGATAAAGAAGAAATAGTTGAGACTGCAAAAAAAATCGGAACCTATGAAACTTCGATTTTACC
>CAZALL010000231.1:0-2578 GCA_964485955.1 uncultured Treponema sp.
TTTAAAAATAACAAAGCCTCTTCCGCCCCGTAAAATAATTATTTTGTCAATAAAAGTTTCACCAGTCCATGTACCACAGAGTTTTTCTGCATCTTTTTGAATTGAACTATTTGAATTTTTTAAAGCTGCTTCAGGAAATTGTTCTGTAGAAAGCGAAATGTTTTTAAGTAAGAGTTCAAGAGAATTTTTTGCATCTAGTAAGATTTTATAGTAAGAAGAGTAATGTTTGCTTACGGTAAGATTTTTTTCTTCAGAAAGTTTTATTGCGTGCAGGGTACAAAGCCATGTATTTTCTTCATCTTCCTGGATTTCAATGTAAAAAGAAATATTTGAAGGAATTGCATTTTCTTTTGAATATACTGCATTTCTCCTGTCTGTTACAGTGTATGATTCCAAAGACTGAAGCTGAGTAAAAAAAAGATCTGTAGTCATGGAAATCATATCTTTGTCGGAAGAAGAACTTACTGTAGCGTAAAAATCTACTGCTTCTGTGGCAAATGTATTTGTTGTGAGAAGTATGCAGAATGTAAGAAAAAGAATTTTTTTCTTCATATTTTTTTTGTGCTACCTCTGATTGTTCTTAAATTCCCTTGAAATATCTCTTGAAATATCACGGTCTCTTATGGAAGCTCTTTTATCGTATTCTTTTTTTCCTTTACAAAGTCCAAGCGTTACTTTTACAAGACCATTTTTAAGGTAGAAATCTAATGGAATGAGGGTGAATCCTTTTTCTTCAACTTTTCTTGTAAGCCGTTTTATCTGATCTTTGTGCAGAAGAAGTTTCTTTTTTCTATCAGGATCATGGTTAAAAATAGATGAATAGCTGTAGGGTGAAATGTGCAGATTTTGAACCCATATTTCTCCGTTTTCGATAAGGGCAAATGAGTCGCCAAATGAAATAGCCCCTTCTTTTACAGATTTTACTTCTGTTCCTTCCAGAGCAAGACCGCATTCAATTTTATCTTCAACTGAATAATTGAAAAATGCTTTTTTGTTTTGAGCAATTACTTTTCTTGATTCATCCATATTTTTCTAGTGTATCTGAAATTACGCTACCTTGCAAGACTTTGACCAGTGTGTTAAACTTGCAAAAAAATTGAGGTTTACTATGAGACGGAATGTATATGAATATTCTTACGACATGAAGAGAAACAGACAGAAAAAAATTACCCGTTTTTTGATAATTGCCATATGTGTAATTATTTTTTTAACACTTTTTGCAAAATGTATTTTCTTTTCGTTTTTGGTAAGATCTGATTCTATGTCTACAAATATTCCACGTCATGCAGCTGTTTTTGTTGCACCTCTTGCAAAAAATCCTAAGAGAGGTTCTGTAGTTTATTTAAATCGTTCAGATGGAAAGGGAACAAAGTTTTTTGAAAAAACAGTAAATGGTCTTTCTAGGTTTTTGATTTTTCCTCAATATTTTAAACTCAATAGAAATACAAGTGCAACCCCGTGTTTAAGAAGGGTACTTGCTCTTCCAGGGGACAGTATTTACATGAAGGATTATACGCTTTATGTAAAACCTCAGGGACAGGATTTTTACTTAACAGAATTTGAAATTACTGAAAAAAATTATCTGGTAAATTCGTATGCTGTTCCAGACAGTTGGGATGGACTTGGAAGTACTGGTAATTTTGATGAAATTTTACTTGGCAAAAATGAATATTTTGTTCTTGCCGACAACCGTATTGAAGCAGCTGATTCTAGGGTGTGGGGACCTATAGGTCTTGAAAGAATTGGTGGATGTGCAATTTTTGAGTATTTTCCTTTTAACTGCATAAAGCCTCTTTAATGTCTGTAGAAAAAAAATCATTTTCTCTTTATGTTCATATTCCCTTTTGTTTTTCGAAGTGTGATTACTGTGATTTTTTTAGTATTCCATGTGGAAAAAATAAAATACCAGATTTATATTTTGAAGCTCTTGTAAATGAAGCAAAATTTAGGGTTGAAAAAGAAAATATCACTTCCTGGTCTTCAATTTATTTTGGTGGGGGAACACCTGCTTTAATGACTCCTTTGCAGATAAAAAAATATATTCCGCAAATTATTGGAGAAATGGGATTTAAGCATTCTGCAAAAGAATTTACATTTGAAATGAATCCTGAAGCAGTTAGTGAAGAAAAAATAAATGTACTTAAAGAAGTTGGAGTAAACAGGCTTTCTCTTGGTATTCAAAGCATGAACGATAATGCACTTTGTTCAGTAAACAGACATTGCTCTAGAAAAAATATTTTTGATGCAATGGAACTGATAAAAAAAAATTGGCAGGGTCATCTTTCTCTTGATGTAATTGCAGGATTACCTGATCAAAGTGATGATGAATTTTACAAAAGTTTAAAAGAAGTAGTTGCCTTTGAAGCAGACCATATTTCTCTTTATACGCTCACTCTTGAAGAAAATACGCCTCTTTATAAAAAAATGGATAGGGGGCAGTCTTTTGATTTTGATGCTGCAGACAGGCAGTGGCTTTTAGGTGCAGAATTTCTTGAAAAGAATGGATTTTTTCAGTATGAAGTTTCTAATTTTGCAAAAAAAGGTTTTGAAAGTTTTCATAATATGTCTTACTGGAAAC